>CAMOXP010000171.1 GCA_946629205.1 uncultured Bacillota bacterium | reverse complement strand
CTCTATCTGGAATTCGGCGGCAAGCTGGTGCAGGATAAGCACGCCATGCGGGTGCTGCCGGGGTTTGACGAAAACGCCAAGATAAAGCTTTTGCAGAAGATGAAGGATCAGGCGGAGATCATCATCTGCGTTTATTCCGGCGACATCACGACGAACAAGACGAGAGCGGATTTTGGGATCACTTACGATCTGGAAGTGCTCCGCCTGATCGATATGTTCCGGAAGTATGACCTTCAGATCAACAGCGTCGTCGTCACAAGATACGAAGAGGATTCTCCCGCTGTGGTCAAGTTCATCAACAAACTGGAGCAGCGCGGGATCAAAACCTATAAACACCGTTTCACCAAAGGTTATCCGACCGATGTGGACACCATCGTAAGCGATGCGGGCTACGGCGCCAATCCGTATATCGAAGTGACGAAACCGCTGATCGTCGTAACGGGACCGGGCGGCGGAAGCGGCAAGCTGGCGACGAGCCTGTCCCAGCTCTACCATGAGTACACACGCGGCCGCAAAGCCAGGTACGCCAAGTTCGAAACCTTCCCGATCTGGAACCTGCCGCTCAAGCATCCGGTGAACGTGGCCTATGAAGCGGCTACTGCAGATCTCAAGGACGTGAACATGATCGACTCCTTCCACCTGGAAGCATACGGCGAAAAGGCCGTGAACTACAACCGGGACCTGGAAGCGTTCCCGGTCGTGAAGAGAATCATCGAGAGGATCACCGGCGCGGAAGCAGAATACAAATCGCCGACAGACATGGGCGTGAACAGAGCAGGCTTCGGGATCATTGACGACGATGTCTGCCGGGAAGCGGCCTGTCAGGAGATCATCAGAAGATATATCATCGCGGAATGCGATTTCAAGAAAGGCAGGATCGGAGCAGATACACTGGAGCGGCAGAAGCTGCTGATGGATGAAATGGACCTTAAGGTCGAGGACCGTCCGGTCGTTCTCCCGGCGCGGGAGTTTGCCGAAAAGAAGCGTCAGCAGAACGCGCGCTACACCAATGTGGTCGCCGTGGCGATGGAACTTGACGACGGCACGATCATCACAGGGCGCAGTTCAAGGCGCATGGTGGCAGCTGCGGCAGCCATCCTGAACGCGGCCAAATACATGAGCGGAATTGCTGATGAGATCCACCTCATCTCCCCGAACATCTTAGAGCGGATCCAGAACCTGAAGACAGAGCTTCTGCAGGCGGACAAGTCCTCCCTGAACTGCGAGGAAGTCCTGACCGCGCTCACCATCTCCGCTACGACAAACCCAACAGCGGAGGCGGCGCTCAACAAGATCGGCGAGCTCAGAGGATGCATGGCGCACTGCACCGCCATCCTCAGCGACAAGGACGAGAAGACGCTCAAGGGCCTGGGAATCGATGTGACCAGCGATCCGGAGTACGTCACGAACAACCTGTACTATAGCTAATATTAAACAGTTAATAATAAAGGTGCTGCAGAATGCGGCGCCGGATTGAGAAGGGATAGATCAGGAAAGGATAGAAAATATGAACATCATTTCGAAAGTAGACAAAACAGGAATCCCGGTTTCTGAGATCGAAGCGATGCGCCCGGCAGCAGGCGAAGCGCTGGATCGGCTTTGGTCCGGAAATGAACCAATGACCGGATGGGTCAAAGCCCCGGTAAACAGAAACCAGGAAGAACTGGACAAGATCCAGGAGATCGCGGAGATCATCAAGGACGGCGCAGAGCTTTTGGTGGTCATCGGCATCGGCGGATCTTACATGGGCGCAAAGGCGGCCATCGAGGCGCTGCCGAAAGCAGCATCCGGCATCGAAGTCCGGTTCCTGGGCAACAACCTGTGTACAGATTACTATTGGGAGACTTTGGAAGAGATCCGGAAGAAGAGAACGATCCTCTGCGTGATTTCCAAGTCCGGAAACACCATGGAAGTCCGGACTGCTTTTGAAGTAGTCAAACCTCTTATGGCCGAAAAATACGGAAGCGAAGAGGAAGCAGCCAAGCACATCATCGCCATTACCGATGAGAAGACAGGCACCCTGCGTGCAGAGGCAAACGAGTTTGGTTATGCGACCCTGCCTGTTCCGGGAGATATCGGCGGCAGATATTCCATCGCCACGCCTGTAGGACTTCTGCCGATGGCAGTATCCGGAATCGATATCATCGAATTCCTCGACGGCGCCAGAGACTGTGCCGAGTCGACCGCGTGGGACGCGGACGCGACGGATTACGCCATTGCCCGTCACCTGATGGAGAAGCAGGGGAAGGTCGTCGAAGTCTTCGCCCTGTGCAATTCCAGACTCCAGTACCTGGGCGAGTGGATGAAGCAGCTCTTTGGCGAGAGCGAAGGCAAGGAAGGCAAGGGCATGATGCCTACGTCCCTGCTCTACTCCACGGATCTGCATTCCATGGGCCAGTACATGCAGGAGGGCCAGCAGATCTTCATGGAGACGCTCATGATCGTCGACGAGCCGTCGGTATCCATTGAGATCCCGGGCGGACCCCAGAAGGGCAAAACGGTAGAGGATATCAACAAAGCGATGATCGGCGGCGTGACCACCGCCCACAGGCAGGCGGGGATCCCGATTGCCGAGGTGCA
>CAMOXP010000170.1 GCA_946629205.1 uncultured Bacillota bacterium | reverse complement strand
TCGAGCAGTCCACGGACGAAGAAAAGGTCAGGGAGCTTTTGCAGAACGAGAAGGTAAAGTTCTACATCGGCTTTGACCCGACGGCGGACTGCCTCCATGTAGGTCATTTCATGCAGGTCATCATCATGATGTACATGCAGAAGTTCGGTCACACGCCGGTCGTTCTCATCGGCGGCGGTACCGGCATGGTCGGCGACCCGTCCGGCAGAACGGATATGCGTCAGGTCATGGACATCGAGACCATCGAGCACAACTGCGAGCAGTTCAAGAAGCTGTTCGACCAGTTCCTCGAGTTTGATGAAGAGTGGAAGTACGAAGGCAACGAAGGCGTTTACACGCCTGGCCACGAGAACAAGACGCCCGAACCGGGCAAGGCCATCGCGGTAAACAACGCCCGTTGGCTGCGGCCGCTCAACTACATCGATTTCCTGCGCGAGATCGGATCCCTGTTCAACATCAACACCATGCTGCGGGCGGAGTGCTTCAAGCAGCGCATGGACCGCGAAGGCGGGCTGACCATGTTCGAGCTCAACTACATGCTCATGCAGAGCTATGACTTCATGGTCATGGCCAGGGATTTCGACGTGAAGATCCAGTTCGGCGGCAATGACCAGTGGTCGAACATCATCGGCGGCGTGGATCTCACAAGAAAGAAAGTCGGCAAGGAAGTCTACGGCATGACCTTCTCCCTGCTGACAAATTCGGAAGGCAAGAAGATGGGCAAGACCCAGAAGGGCGCCCTGTGGCTTTCCCCGGAGAAGACCTCCCCGTACGAGTTCTACCAGTACTGGAGAAATGTCGGCGACGCTGACGTGGAGAAGTGCCTGCGGATGCTGACATTCCTGCCGATGGACGAAGTGCGCAGACTGGCTTCCCTGAAGGATCAGGAGATCAACAAGGCCAAGGAGATCCTGGCCTTTGAAGTCACCAAGCTCGTGCACGGCGAAGAAGAAGCAGCCAAGGCGCAGGAAGCAGCCCGTGCAGCGTTCGGCGGAGGCGGCGCGGCGGCAGCCAACCTGCCGGTCGTTGAGATCGCAGCGGACGCTCTCCAGTCCACAGATAAAGAAGGCAACCAGCTGGGCGGTCTGGGCGTTGCAGCGTTCCTGACCAAGCTGGGTCTTACAGGCAGCAACCGGGATGCCATGGACGTCATCCGCCAAGGCGGCCTGAAGATCGACGGTGAGAAGATCACCGATCCGAAGACACTGATCAAGGTGGATTCCTTTAAGGAAGACGGAATGCTCGTTGAGAAGGGTAAGAAAAAGAAAGTGATTGCGAAGGTGAAATAACGCAACCAAGCATAATCAAGTGTAATCAAAAAAGCTGCCGCATGAAAGCGACAGCTTTTTTTATGCTTGCGTGAAGGGGCTCAGACTAGAGGAAGATCTCTCCTTCCGCGAGGATCGCGGCGCTTCCGCCGACCTTGATGGCGTCGCCGTTTGCGAGAGAGCGGATCTCTGACGGACGGCCCATGGCCTCGCCCTGGATGAAGAGACACGCAGCCTCAGATGGGATCACTTCGTTTCTCTGCAAGTAGTAAGTCAGAGAGCCGTTGGCCGTACCGGTCGCGGCTTCTTCATCGATATCGCAGACAGGAGCGAAATCTCTGCAGTATGCAGTCACATCGTCACGGCCGCCGTTTGCGCTGCCGCCCCGGTGCGCGCCCCCGTCCAATGTGAACGCGTGGATGCTCAATACGTCGCGGTCTCTGGTGAATTCCGTCAGCGCAGCAAAATCAGGAGACATTTTGTTGAGCTCTTCGTGCGTAGCAACCGGAAGCATGATGTCGGGGAGCCCTGTCGAAATGATTTCCGGCTTCAGCCCGCTGCCGTCACCGCCGTTTGCCAGGCACTGCGCCTCCAAAACAGGAATGTTGTCCTCATAAGATATTCCCAGAATTGTATAAAGCTCCTTCAGTGTGGCTTCGTCGTCGATGATCCCCAGATATTCCGGCGCCGCCATATCCATCAGGATGGAATCCTCCCCGATAACAATGTCCAGATCGCCGGCCAGCGTTTTGTTCAGAACGGTAGTGCCGGCCTTGACAAGCCCCGCCTGCTGCAGGCAGTGGAAACTGGCGACCGTGGCGTGTCCGCACAGGTCCACCTCGACGGCCGGTGTGAAGTAACGCACGTTAAAGGCGCTGTAGGCACCGTCCGCGTCAGCCTCGCCCAAAGGCCGGATGAACGCCGTCTCAGAATATCTGAGCTCCGCAGCCGTCTTCCGCATCGTCTCGTCCGGCGGGAAGTCCGCGCCCGGATCCAGAATAACGACCCCCGCCGGATTGCCGCCGAACACTTCTTTGGTGAACGCATCTGCTATATATAATTTCATCTCAAACACCTCCCATAATTTCATTCTCGCTTGTTATCGGTATTATACATCAAGAATGTGTCAAAGGGACGGTTCTTTTGACACATTTCCAAATATTAACAATGTGTCAAAAGAACCGTCCCTTTGACACACCTTTTGACACATGAAATAGAAAACCCCCGCTCGGGTGAGCGGGGGTTTTCTGAAGTTTAGATATTACACCGATAATGTAAATTTCAATTTAGCTTTTACAGAAGGTTGTAAGCTTTTCCTACTTCTGCCAGAGCTTCGTCCAGTGCAGCCAGAACCTTGTCGATTGTCTCGT
>CAMOXP010000169.1 GCA_946629205.1 uncultured Bacillota bacterium | reverse complement strand
CATCGGAAGCGCCGGAGGATCCGCTGCGGGAGAAGATCCGCGCGATGATCCGCACGGTGGATCTGTGGAAGGAAATCAGCAGGACCGTACCTTTGGAGGATCTGATGAAGGAGATCCTGTACGGAACCGGCTACTACGATTACTGCAGCGGCCTGCCGGTGGGAACGCAGCGCATCTCGAATCTGCGGCTCATCATCGATAAGGCGTCCCGGTTCGAGGAGATGAGCCACAGCGGTCTTTACGGATTCCTGCGCTACATCGAATCCATGCAGTCTTCAGACAAAACCGACTCCGAAGCGAAAACGATCAGCGAGAGCGAGAACGTCGTCCGGGTCATGAGCGTGCACAAAAGCAAAGGCCTGGAATTCCCGATTGTGATATTTGCGAACGCTTCCAAGCTGACCGAAGGGGGAGGCTCCGGCGGGCAGATCAAAATCCACCGCGCCCACGGCATCGGACTGCCGATCGTGAACCGGCAGGATCACTGGCGCAGAACGAGCATGCTGCAGAAAATGATTGCAGAATCCTCGTTAAACGAAAAGATCGAAGAGGAGATACGGATCCTTTATGTTGCTTTGACCCGTGCGAAGGACGGACTGGAAATCGTAGGCACCGTCAAGGAAATGGAGCAGCTGGACGAAGGCGTATCGACCAAGACCTTCCTGGAAATGCTCTACGAGCCTCTGATGTCTATGGAGGGTACAGAGTTGATCCTCTATGATGATGCAGAACAGCTGGGGGAGAGTCGTGTCATGCGGCGGCATACCCCGGATCAGCTGTATTCGCTGGCGGATTCCTTCAGCGATCCGGGTCTTGAAAAACTGGCTGATACACGGCTTTCGTTTGAATACCCGCATCAGGCGGAGATGCAGATCAAGCAGAAGTATTCGGTCACGGAACTGAACAAAGCGATGGGGGCAGGCGGCGGAGAATCGTCTGATGCTGGTGCGGCCCACGCCAATGCGGCAAAACGCGCTGTTCCTGAAGTTGAATCCTTTGATCCGGAAAAAGCGCACCGCCCACCGAGCGGACTGACTGCGAGCAGCGGGATCACTGCGGCGGACCGCGGAACCCTCATGCACCTGCTCATGGAGAAGACAGAGTTCGCGGCATTGTCCGGGGCTGCCGCGTCGGAAGTGCTTGACCGTGTGCAGGAAACGGCGGACATCCTTCTGGCGATGGATATCATCTCTCCGGAAGAGTACGACGCGCTCACCATAGATAAGGCAGCTGCTTTCTTTGGGTCAGATATCGGTCATCGCGCAGTGGAGGCGGCAGAGGCAGAACGTCTGTGGAAGGAAAAGGAGTTCATCTATAGTATGGACGTGGCTGGTGATACCAGCACCATCGTGCAGGGCGTCATCGACTGCTTCTTCGAAGAAGATGACGGTCTGGTTTTGGTCGACTATAAGAACAGTTACATGGGTGCAGGCCGGACCGAAGACGACATCCGGCAGACCTATGCCGGTCAGATCGAGCTGTACCGTCAGGCGCTGGAAGCCGCTGCCGGCAAGCCGGTCAAAGAAGCCTATCTGTACTTATTCGACACAGGAAAATTCATCCCCATGTAGCGCCACTTTTTTGGAAAAAACTATTGACATCCAGGGGCGCAGGTGTTACTTTATGTATAGAAATTAGCACTCGTACAAGTTGAGTGCTAACAACAGGAGGGCCTAATATGGATTTAACAGAAAGAAAACTGAAAATACTGCAGGCCGTCATTGCTGATTTTGTAAGAACTGCTGAACCGGTAGGGTCCAGGACGATCTCGAAGAATTACAGCCTGGGAAGCCCGGCGACGATCCGTAACGAAATGTCCGACCTGGAGGAGATGGGGTATCTGACACATCCGCACACTTCATCGGGCAGGGTGCCGTCTGAAAAGGCGTACCGGCTCTACGTCAACGAGATGATGAAGAAGCGGGAACTGTCCCAGGCAGAGAAGGACGCCATTGCGAGCGAACTCTACCAGAACGTTACGGAACTGGACAGCCTGATCGAACGGGCGGCCCACGTGCTGTCGGAGATCACAAGCCTTACGGCTTTTGCATTATCGCCGGGGAAGGAGCAGGATACGCTTCGGTATATCAATCTCCTGCCGGTCGATGACTGTTCGGTGGTGCTGATGCTCGTTTCGGACAGCGGCAAAGTCAGCAACACAGTGGTGAGACTCAAAGCGCCGGCCTCGGAGGATACGCTGCGGATCCTGGCCAAGAACATGACCTACAACTACAGCGGCAAGACGCTGAGCGAGGCGCTCAAGATCGATATCATCGAGAACTTCCGGACGGACGCGGCTGCTATGTCCATGTTCGAGCAGTCCATCGCTCCGAGCTTCATCAGGACGCTGGAGGACATGCTGAATGTCAACCTGTACATGGACGGGCTCACGAACATATTCGCGCTGCCGGAATACAACGACATCGAGAAGGCCAGAACGTTCTTTGAGATGATAGGCCGCAAGGCGGAGATCACGCAAAAGCTCATCAGCAGGGGTGATGGAGTAGAAATAACAATAGGCGGTGAGAATCAGGACGCCGACCTTTCGGACTGCAGCGTCATTACGGCGACATACCACGTTGACGGCAGACTGGTCGGCAAGCTGGGCGTAATCGGCCCGACCAGGATGAAATACGATGAAGTAACATCCGTAGTTGAATACCTTACCGATAA
>CAMOXP010000168.1 GCA_946629205.1 uncultured Bacillota bacterium | reverse complement strand
GTGTAGCGATGCTGAAGTACGGAGTTGACGACATCAGACTGTTCTATGAGAACGATATGAGATTCATTGAGCAATTCAAATAGGACAGTTCAAATAAAGGAGAAGGAAGTAGGAGAAGGAAATAAATGTTAGTACCAGTAGAATGGATCAATGACTATATAGATTTAAGCGATGTTGGCGTAGACGAGTTCTGCGAGAAGATGATCATGTCCGGGTCGAACCTGGAGACCTGCGACTGGTTCTGCGAGGACGTTGAGAACGTGGTCGTGGGAAAAATCGAGAAGATCGAGCCCCATCCGGATGCGGACAAGCTCGTGATCTGCAGGATCAACATCGGAGACAAAGAAGCGGAAGGCAAGGATGAAGACGGACTGCTCCAGATTGTGACCGGTGCTCCGAATGTTTTTGAGGGAGCATATGTACCGGTGGCGCTGCATAACAGCCTGATCCCGGGACCGCTCCACGGTCAGCCGAAGCAGGAAGGCGGCGTGAAGATCAAGAAGGGCAAGCTGAGGGGCGTTGTGTCCTACGGCATGCTCTGTTCCTGCGGCGAAATGGGATTTGAGGACAAGGTCGTTCCCATCGCCCACAGAGACGGCATCTGGATCCTGGATCCTGCTGTTTATGACGGAATCGAAGACAAGATCGGTATGGATTTCGTGGAAGCCTTGGAGCTGAAACAGGCCGTTGTGGATTTTGAGATCACACCGAACAGACCGGACTGTCTGGCGCAGGTGGGCATGGCCAGAGAGGCTGCCGCCACCTTCAGCAGACCGTTCAGTTATCCGGACACGGACATCCAGAGCGAAGACGGCGAGGGCGCGTCAGCAGACTACGTCTCCGTAGAAATCAAAAATCCGGAGAGCTGCAAGCGCTATGTTGCCAGGATCATCACGGACGTCGTGATCAAGCAGTCGCCGTGGTGGCTGCAGAAGCGCCTGATGTACGCAGGCATGCGTCCGATCAACAATATCGTAGACTTTACCAACTTCGTCATGCTCGAGTACGGCCAGCCGATGCACGCCTTCGATATCAAGGAGGTCCACGGCAACAAGATCGTCGTAGAGAACGCGGCGCCGGGCGAGAAGTTCGTCACCCTCGACGAGAACGAGCGGACCATGGAAGGCGACATGCTCATGATCAAGGATGCGGAGAGAAGCATCGGCATCGCCGGCGTCATGGGCGGCCTCAATTCCGAAATCGAAGAAGATACAAAAACAGTCATCCTGGAGTCCGCGAACTTCCTGGGAAGCAGCATCCGGACCACATCGAAGAAGCTGGGCCTGCGGACAGAGGCGTCCGCCAGATTCGAGAAGGGCATCGACCCGAACCTGGCAGAAGCAGCTGCAGACCGTTTCTGCAGACTTGTCGAACTCACCGGTTCCGGCAAGATCTGCAAAGGCAAGGTAGACTGTTATCCGGAGCCTGAGAAGGCGAAGACCATCGATGTCCGCGTCAGCAGGATCAATTATGTGCTGGGCATCGAACTGAGCCGCGAAGAAATGGTCGCGATGCTCGAGGGCCTGGAAATCAAGGTGGAGGGCGAAGGCGACATCATGACAGTCACCCCGCCGACCATCCGTCAGGACCTGCTCGAGGAAGAAGACTACATCGAAGAGATCGCCAGAATGTACGGCTATGATAAGATGCCGGTCACTCTGCCGAAATCCAATACAGAGGCGGGTATGCCGGAGGAGAGACACCTCAGGGATATGGCCCGCGAAGCACTATGCAGCATGGGACTCAACGAGATCCAGACATACTCCTTCGTGAGCCCGTCCGGAGTGGACAAGATCCGCATCGATGAGGACTCCTGGGAGAGAGCCTTTGTGAAACTTATCAATCCGCTCGGTGAGGACACATCGGTCATGCGGACCGTGCTGACGCCGAACATGCTGGAAGTGTTGGCCAGGAACTACTCCAGAAATATCGAGACCGTCAAGGCATTTGAGATCGGCAATACCTTCATGGACAACCCGATCAGCCAGGACAAGCTGCCGGATGAAGATTACGCTCTTTGCATCGGAATGTACGGCAAAGGCTGCGACTTCTACGCGCTCAAAGGCGTCGTTGAGGAACTGCTGGAGAATCTGGGCATCAAGGAGACTGTATTCGTGGCTGAGACGGAATACGGTCCATACCATCCGGGACGCTGTGCCAGAGTGCTGGTAGAAGCCTCCGATGCCATGAAGGCAGCGGGAGAAGAGTTTGAAGAACTGGGCATCATGGGTGAGATCCATCCGGACGCCGCAGCGAACTTCGGACTTGACGGCGTGCGGGTATACTGCTGCGAGCTCATGTTCGGAGCAGTGGCCAGAAAGGCCAACACAGAGATCGTCTATACTCCGCTTCCGAAGTATCCGTCCACATCCAGAGACATTGCTCTGCTCGTAGACGAAAACGTGGAAGTCGGTAAAATAGAACATGTCATCAGAATGCACGGGGGACCGATCCTCGAACGAGTACGCCTCTTCGACGTTTACAGAGGTAAGCAGGTCGAAGAAGGAAAGAAGAGCGTTGCGTTCAACCTGGTGTACAGACACAAAGACAAGACACTGACCGACGAAGAAGTAAACAGTGTACACGAAACAGTTCTGAAGAAACTGAAGGAAGAACTGAACGCAGTTCTGAGAGACATATAAGTTATATCTGTATGAGGAGAATTCATCATGGAAAACAACAAAGT
>CAMOXP010000167.1 GCA_946629205.1 uncultured Bacillota bacterium | reverse complement strand
TAATAACCGTTTCAGTGATGAAACGGTTATTTTATTTGCTGTATTATTTTTCGTCAGTTGCTCTGCTCATATGGTACGCCAGGGAGTGGAGACTCTCGCTGATATGGACGTTCTCCACCGCGACGTGAGACGGGGTCTCGATGTCGATCGGTGCGAAGTTCCAAAGTCCTCTCACGCCGGCGAAACAAAGTTTGTCAGCCACCTCCTGGGCAACATCCTTCGTCGTGCAGATGATGCCGATATCGATGTCGTTGTCCTCTACGAACTCAACAATGCCTTCATAGTCCATGACCTCGACGCCGTTGATCTCCGTGCCGATGAGCGCCGGATCCACCTCGAAGATTCCCTGTACGACAAATCCTGTCTTGTAATAGTAGGTGTGGTTGACGATGGCCTTCCCCAGATTTCCTGCGCCGACGACGACCATTTTGTACTCTCTGTCCAGACCGAGGATGGAGCTGATCTCATTGTACAGCCCCTCGACGCTGTAGCCGTATCCCTGCTGTCCGAACCCGCCGAAGTTGTTCAGGTCCTGGCGGATCTGAGAAGCGGTATAGCCGATCAGCGAACTGAACTCATTGGAAGAGATCTTGTCGACGCCCTTCTTTCTGAGCTCATTCAGATACCGTCTGTAACGAGGCAGTCTTCTGATGACCGCATTGGATATTTTCGCCTGTTGCTTTTTCATAATACATTCTCCAGATAATCTACGATATCTTTGATCGTAACAAATTTCTCTGCTTCCTCATCCGGAATCTCGATTTCAAATTCATCTTCGATCGCCATGATGATCTCGACCGCGTCCAGTGAGTCCGCTTCGATGTCGTTCATCAGACTGGTGCTCAGGTCCAGTTCGTCCGCAGATATTCCTGTCTGATCTACGATCAGCGCTTTGATTTTGTCAAGTATCATACGCACTTACCTCCAAAAGACGGCTTCATTATACCTAAATCACTCCTGCAATTCAAGCCACTGCTCATAGCTGGCGTCGAGGGCCTGACGGTCTTCTGCCAGCTTATCGCTGAGCTCCGTCAGCTTCGCTCGGTCTGTCATGACCTCCGGCTGCTGAAGCTGCTCCTGGATGCTTTCGATTTCCGCCTCCAGCCGCTCGATCTCTGCTTCCAGGGATTCGCGCCTGCGCCGGAGCCTGCGTTCTTCCGCCTCTTTTTCTTTTTTGAGTCTGCGTTCTTCTGCTGCAGACATAGCTGGCTGCGCATCATCTCCCGATGCAAAATCCTCCCGCCCCGGCTGTCCTGCCTTTGCGAGAGACGCCACGTACTGGTTGGCGGATTCTATAAGCTGCTGTTTCTTCTCGAGATAATAATCATACTTGCCCAGATAATTCACAAGGCCCGTTTCGGTCAGCTCCATGATCCGCGTCGGAACGCGGTTCAGGAAGTACCGGTCGTGTGACACGATCAGACAGGTTCCCGGAAACTCCAGCAAGGCCTCTTCGAACACTTCCTTGGAATCGATGTCCAGATGGTTCGTGGGCTCGTCCAGAATGAGCGTGTTCGCCCCCGACATCATCAGCTTAAGCAAAGACAGTCTGGCACGCTCGCCGCCGCTCAACTGCCCTACCTCGCGGAACACCTCTTCGCCCCGGAACAGGAACCGCCCGAGGATGTTGCGGAGTTCTCCTTCGGAATAGAGACTGTACGCGTCCTGGAGTTCTTCGATCACGGTATTGCTGTCTGTGAGCAGCTGCTGCCCCTGGTCGTAGTATCCGAACTGGACGTTGTGTCCCACCCGGATGTAGCCCGTCGTGCTGACGAGATCGCCCATGAGCATCCGGATCAGGGTCGTCTTGCCGATGCCGTTGGCGCCCACGATGCAGATCCGTTCGCCCCGCTTCACGTCGATCGAAACGCCGCGGAACAGCTCCACGCGGTTCACCCCGTAGCCGAAGCTTTTACTTAGGTCTTCCGCCAGGAGAACGTCCTTGCCGCTCTGGAAATTCTGCCGGAAGTTGAGTTTGAGTTTCCCGCGGGACTGATCCGGCCGCTCCATAAGGTCCATGGCCTGGAGTCGCTTCTCCCGGGAGGCCGCGCGCTTGGCCAGCTTCTCCGTGCCGCGCTGCTTGAACCGGCGGATCATCTCCTCCTGCCGCGCCACTTCCTTTTGCTGCTTCTCGAATTTGCGCAGTTCGGCTTCGCGCCGGACTCGCCGTTCGGCGGCGTAGAAATCATAGTTGCCTTCATAGATGCTGAGGTGCGCGTTCTCGATCTCAAAGATCCGGTTCACAGTCTCGTTGAGAAAGTACCGGTCATGGGAGACGATGATCATCGTACCCTTGTATCCTTTGAGGTACTGCTCGAGCCACTTCAGCGTCCCGATGTCCAGGTGGTTCGTCGGCTCATCCAAAAGCAGGATGTCCGGTTTTTCCAAAAGCAAAATCGCCAGGGCGAGTCTTGTTTTCTCGCCGCCGGACAGTGTCGAAATCTTCTTGTTGTACATGGACTCGTCAAAGGCCATGCTGGTGAGGATGCCTTTGATCTCGCTTTTGTACATGTATCCGCCCATGCGCTCGTAGCGCTCCCGGATCTGTTCGTAGCGGGCGAGGTCCTGCTGTCCGGCGCTTGCCAGAAGCCGTTCCATGTCCTGCTCCATCTCCGGAAAATGCTCGAAGACCTTGCTGGCTTCTTCGATGACCGTACGCTCGGAATCAAAGCCGCCGTCCTGCTCCAGGTAGCCGATGCGCAGATCCGACGACACGAAAAAATCTCCCCCTTCCTGAGGGAGCTGTCCTGCCAGCATCCGCAGGAGGGTCGT
>CAMOXP010000166.1 GCA_946629205.1 uncultured Bacillota bacterium | reverse complement strand
TGATAAGCTTGCCATTATTTGTTCTCCTTTATCCGGTACTTCGCGATATCCATGACCGCGGTACCTTTCACAAAAAAGGTTATATCTTCTGCTCGTCTGTCAGTGTAGATCACAGCTGACATGACTTGCTCTCCATCATTGATGAATATTTCAGCGCTGAGTCTGTCCAACAGGATCCTTACATCCAGCCTGCCGCCGCGGTCTCTCACCGCAGCCTGTGCTTTCGTAAGTTCTGTTTTCCCTGGTCCCGCGTGACTTCTGTCCAGCGTGACCACGGATTTGTCCGGTTCATAGGTGAACTCTGTATAGTGTTCTCCATCTGCCGCAAACCGCATCCGGAAGAGTTCGTATCGGTCATCCGGTTTGATCGAAATCTCCATGTCGGCCGTTCTTCCCGAGATGCCGTCCAGCCTGGTTTCTTCTTTGCGCGCTCCGAGTTTCACGTTCCGGCAAACGATCTCGTCTGTCCGGTAATCGCTTAACTCTCTGACGGGCTTTTGCAAAAGCTTCCCGTCCCGGATCATAAGCTCCCTTGGGGTGCTCATCTGTCCGTTGATCGGAAGATCGATTTCCCTGTGCTCCGCCGTCTGCGGATTCTGCATCCACCCGATCAGGATGCGTCTTCCGTCGGCTGCGGAAACCGTCTGTCCTGCATAGAAGTCGAATCCTTGTTCTATGCTTTGCCACCAGTCCTCGCAGAAGCGTCCGCGTTCGCTGTCGAACGTGCCGATCCTGCAGATGTTGTCCACTTCTCCCATTGTCCCTGTCAGCAGCGCGTATTTGCCGTCCAGGGGAAAGAAGTCGGGGCACTCGCACATCCATCCGGGTTTGCCCTTGCAGTCTGCCAGCACGCCTTCAAACTTCCACGCCAGTCCGTCTGCGCTTCTGTAAAGCAGGACCTGCGCGCCGCTTGTCCGGTTGTGATTGGCGATGGCTGCCCGGTATGACCCGTCTGCTTCGCGCCAGAATTTCGGATCGCGAAACTCATAAGGATCTCCGCCTTCCGGCAGCATTTCTGCTGTGATAACAGGATTTCCTTCATACTTTTCGTAATTTACTCCGTCTCCGAAAGCGATGCACTGGATCTGCAGTCCTCTGCCCTGCTGATCCTCCGAATCCGGCTGACAGCCCGTATACATGAGCATGTGCCTGCCGTCCTCATAGGTCAGCGCCGTTCCCGAAAAACATCCGCCGATGTCATAGTCCCGGTCCGGCATCAGAGCGTACGGGAGACGTTCCCACTTGATGAGGTCTTCGCTGATCGCGTGCCCCCATTGGATCGGTCCCCAGTTTACTCCGTCAGGGTAGGCCTGATAAAACAGATGGTATTTCCCGCTGTACCGGCTGAAGCCGTTCGGGTCGTTCAGCCATCCTATCTCGGGCGTCAGATGAAATATTGGCCGTTCGTTTTTGTTAAAGTCACTCAGCTTCTGATTCTTCATTTGGTTCCATTGTTTTGAAAATCGGATCATATATCTTGACGCACAGGTAACCCGGTATGGTCAGTCCGTACAGCAGCACCAGCAGGAAGATTCCGTGCATGAGCCGCAGGAGAACTGCCCATGCGGCGCAGACCGCCAGCATACCCAAGGTCCTGGGGAAGTGCCCCAGCGCGAGGGTCGCCGCGTTGACCAGAGTGCCGCGCACAGTATTCTCAAACCGCGAGAGCAGGGCGAAGGTGTAAATACCGACGCCGAACACGCAGATGCCGATGACTGTGATGATGATCATGAACATGGTGGATGATTTCGCATCTATGGAACGCAGCATCATCAGCTCCAGCCCTGCCACAGCGAAAATCGCTGTAAACAGCAGTCCCAGTCCGATTCCCTGCTTCAGGTTCTGCCGGAAGGATGTGACGAACATCTTCCAGACATATGTTTCATCCTTTCTCACAAGGTGGATCAGAACATTGTTCATGGCCGTGATCGCAGCTCCTGCCGTCACGATGGGGATCATTCCAGCGATCGTCATCAGATTGAGCACCGCCATGTCCACCAGTCGCGAGAGGAACTTCATGACCGGATTGTTTGCGTCAAAAAACCGATCCATTTTCCAGTCCTATCCTTTGACTGCGCCTGCTGTAACACCTGCAACGATATGCTTTTGCAGGAAGAGGTACAGGATCAGTATCGGCAGCATGGCCAGCAGCAGCGCCGCCATAACCAGTCCGATGTCTGTTGAATAGGTTCCGTAGAACGCCTGCGTCGCGATCGGGATCGTGTAGATCTCTTTGTCTGTCAGTACAAGGCTCGGCAGGAGGTAGTCGTTCCAGAAGGCCATCGCGTCGATGATAGCCACTGTGGCGACTGTTGGTTTGAGCAGCGGGAAGACGATCTTCCAGAAGGTCTGCCATCTGCTGCAGCCGTCGATGAGGGCGGCTTCCTCCAGTTCTAACGGAATATTGGAATGTATCGCGCCGTGGAACATGAATGTCGCCATCGACACGGAGAATCCCACATGCATGAAAATCAGGGTGATCCTGCTTCCCAGAATTCCGAAGATTCCGCCGTAAACGGATACGAGGGGAACCATCAGTACCTGGAACGGAATGACCATGGATGCGATCATCAGTGCAAAGAACAACGTACATGCTTTCCAGTTGTTACGAACAATGACGAAGGACGCCATCGCCGAAAACAGGATCGTCAGAATCGTTGCACTGAATGTGATGATCGCGGAGTTCTTGAATACATTCCAGAAATCCATCTTGGCCATCGCTTCCGGGAAGTTCTGCAGTGTGAATCCGTGCTCACCGATCAGAGCGAGCGGATTCGATGTGATATCACCTTTTGTCTTGAAAACATTGATCAGGACAAGAAGGAAAGGTA
>CAMOXP010000165.1 GCA_946629205.1 uncultured Bacillota bacterium | reverse complement strand
GCAGATCGATCAGCGCCCAGGTCTCATTCTCCAACATTTCAAAAACTCCTTTCTGCACTTAACTATGTTTGAAAGGAGTATACTTATAATACCGTCACTAATACCGTCACAAAGACTGTTCTTCTGATTCGGACAGGATCCCCGCCAGCGTGCGCATGAGCACGTCGACTTCGATCGGCTTGGAAATATGCGCCTGCATGCCGGACCGCTTCGCCGCCTCTGCATCCTCTGAAAAGGCGTTGGCCGTCAGGGCGATGATCGGAACCGTTGCCAGATCCTGGTCCTCGAGAGCGCGGATGTTTCGGGCCGCAGTATATCCATCCATGACAGGCATCTGGATATCCATGAGGATCGCGTCGTAGTAGTGGGGACCGCCGGCGATGAGCATATCGATAGCAATCTGTCCGTTTTCGGCTGCCTCCAGAACAAACCCCGCGTCGCTCAAAAGCATAATCACGATTTCCCGGTTGACCTCATTATCTTCGACGATGAGCAGACGCTTATCGGTGAAGTCGACATCCGGAACAGCCTCAGCGTCTGCCTTTGCCTCAGCGTCTGTATCAACATCCTCTTCGCCGGCCATCGCGAAGGTCAGGTGGATGATGAATTCCGTTCCTTCGCCGGGCGCGGTGATGACGTCGATGCTGCCGTCCATAACATCCGTCAGACTTTTGACGATGGCGAGACCAAGACCGGTCCCCTGGATGCCGCTGTCCGTGGCCGAACGTTCCCGCTCAAAGGCAGTAAACATTTTTTCGGTGAATTCCTTCGACATGCCGATGCCGCTGTCTTTAACGTGGAAGTCGTAGATGCCGTCTGCGATTTCCTCGATCCGAACATCGATCGAGCCGCCTTCCGGCGTGAATTTATAGGCGTTGCTGACGATGTTCATCAAAACGCGGGTCAGGTTCCGCTTGTCGCAGAGGACGTACGGATCCCGGACGCCGGTGGTGTCTACCGTGAAGCGGATCTGTTTTTGCGCCATCTGCTCGTCGAACAGATGCTGCAGATTCTCGCCGACTGCGTTCAGATCGACTGGCTCATTGACATGATCGACCATGCCGCTTTCGATTCGGCTCATCTCCAGAAGGTCGTCGATCATGCCGAGCATCTGCTCGTTCGACCGGGTGATCTTCGAAAGATAATCCTCCACCTGCGGATTTTCGTTTTCCTTCATGGCCAGGGTCGTGTACCCGACGATGGCGTTCATAGGCGTACGGATATCATGGGACATGTTGAAGAGGAACTGGCTCTTTGCCAGATTCCGTTCCTCGACCTGGATCTTCTCCATCGCGATGGTCTCGTGCCTTTTGCGCGTCAGATTCTGGACGTACAGCATGACCACCAGACCCACGAAGATGATGCACATGGCGACGATTCCGTTACGGATGACGAAGGATTCAAGCTGTGCGCTGCTGCCCAGTTCCAGGATGCGTTTGCCGAACCACATGAATACGGAATACAGCAGCAGAATGAAGAGCACGATGCCGGAGGTCGAGATGCCCGTGTACTCCGTGAGCGGCGTGCTCCGGATGGTACGCCAATAGAACAGGAAACCCATCATGCACCAGAGAGCCAGAAGCAGGAACGCCGGCGCTCCCATAGCTTCCAGGGCCGTGAGTTTCGGAATGAGCTGCACTGCAGCAAAGGCAATCGTGATGATTGTTCCGATGATGCCGGAGGCCATGATCCATTTGTTCCCGTACTGATTCGCCATCTTGAACGCCGATGCGGAGGTGTAACCGAATCCGATGACAGCGCCCAGAGAGGTCAGTTCCACGAACCAGTTGAGGGCGTTGCGGCCGAGGAAGGATATGAGAATCGAGATCAGCATGATAAAGATGATGCTGTACGTTGTGTTGCTGAATTTCTCAGAAAGGATCTTGTCCTCCGCCATGGTCGACAGCATTCTGAGGGTCGCACGGTACGCCCCGATGATGCCCGTCAGGATGGCGGCAAGCGCCGCGATGCCGACGACTATGAGGGCTTTGCTTCCCATGATTTCCACTGCGGAGTGGAAGGTCGGGACAGACATCGCGCCGCGCATTTCATTCAGGTTATCGAAATACCCCGTCCAGGAATGGAACCCGTCCGGGACTGAGACGATGCTGACAACGGCCATGGCGCTATATGCGAAACCGGCCATGATGATCGAGATGATCAGGACCCATTTCGCCCGTTTCATCGGGAACCGGAAGTGGGCGCTCTCCAGGGAGACGATATCGAATCCGACAAAGGCCCAGGGCGCCAGAAGCACGATGCTGAAGATTCCATAGGCGGGACTGAGTTGACCTGTACCGAAGGCAGCCGTCACATGGCCGAGGGACACGTGCGGTACGCATACGATGGTCACAAGAAGAATGCCCAAAAAGAGGACGATGGCCAGAATCGTATGGACATGCTGCAGAACCGGCTTGGCCACAATGAACATGACGCCGACTATGAACAGCGCCAGAACTGAGACTGCGACTTCACCGAGGTAGATATCCACTCCTGCGATCTCATAATTGATGTCCCCCTGCAGTTTGTTTCCGAACATGGTCCTGACAACGATGAACAGCGCTGTTCCGTTCAGGAAGACGATGGTCATATAAGACAGGGTGAGAAACCAGGAGCACAGGAACGCATGATCCCTGCCGAAGGCTTCCTTCGTGTAGGCGTAGACGCCGCCGGTCGTCGGACGTTCCCGCATCAAGTAGATGTAGTTCGCCGCGATGATGAGAATGATGATCACACTGATACCCATCGCAATCAGCGTGCCGATCGGCCCCGCCACCGGCAGGAAGGTCGTTCCCGGCATGACAAACACGCCCCAGCCGATCATGCAGCCGAA
>CAMOXP010000164.1 GCA_946629205.1 uncultured Bacillota bacterium | reverse complement strand
CTCAGCCTGATCACTTCCAGCATCATGAGCAAGAAGCTGGCAGCCGGTTCGGATGCGATTTTGCTTGACGTCAAATGCGGCAAGGGTGCCTTCATGAAAACAGAAGAAGATGCAGAGAAACTGGGACGCCTGATGGTGGATATCGGAAACAGCAGCGGCAAGAAAACCATGGCTGTCATTTCCGATATGGAGCAGCCCCTCGGATGTGCCGTCGGAAATGCTCTGGAAGTGGCGGAAGCCATTGACGTGCTGAAGGGGCAGGGCCCGGAAGATATTACGGAGCTGTCGTTGAAACTCGCCGGGATCATGATCTATCTGAGCCGGGTCGCAGGGACGGAAGGACTCGGACTGGAAGAAGGAATCGCGCAGGGAGAGAAAGCCGCGGAGCAGGCCCTGCGGGGCGGCAGCGCTCTGGAGAAATTCCGTCGCTTCGTCAGTGGACAGGGCGGCGATCCCGAAATCGCAGAAGATCCGTCCAGACTTCCGCAGGCGAAATTGTCAAAACAGATCCTCGCGCAGCGGGACGGATATGTTTCAGCGCTGGATGCTATGACCATCGGCCTGGCGTCGCAGCATACAGGAGCAGGCAGACAGAGGAAGGAAGACGAAATCGATCTTTCTGCCGGAATCGTACTGGCGAAAAAACTTGGTGACACGGTCACACGCGGTGAAGTGCTCTGCACGCTTTACGGAAACGATGAGGATAAGTTAACGCTTGCCTGCGAAGAAGCAGCAAAGGCATTTATTATAGATGATACGAAACCGGAAGAGAGAAAATTGATCAAAGAGATCATCGAGTAGTTTTAAGCATTTGGAGAGGTACAGACAATGAAGATTCAATTTTGCGGAGCGACAACAGGCGTGACGGGTTCATGCCATCTGATCACGACAGCAAATCACAAGGTGCTGCTGGACTGCGGACAGTTCCAGGGCGGCAAGGCGCAGGAAGAACTCAACTACGAGCCGTTTCCTTTTGATCCGGCCGAAATAGAGTACCTTGTTCTGAGCCATGCGCATATCGACCACTGCGGCAGGATCCCGCTTCTTGTGAAGAGGGGATTCAAAGGACAGATCTACTGCACGGATGCGACCGCGGACCTGCTGGGGATCATGCTGCTGGACAGCGGTCACATCCACGAACAGGAAGCTGAATGGCAGAACAGGAAGAACTCCAGAGCCGGCAGACCGCTCGTGGAGCCTTTGTACACCGAAAAGGATGCGGAGGAGTCTCTGAAGTTCGTAAAACCGGTTCTCTACAACCAGCTTGTGGAACTCAACGACGAAGTGCGCATCTGTTTCAATGACGCAGGTCATATTCTGGGATCAGGAGAGATCGAGATCTTTGTTTCCGAAAAGGTGGAAGGAAGCTCGGAAGTGCGCGCCTCCAAGATCGTCTTTTCCGGTGATCTGGGCGTTATGGACCGGCCGATCCTCAGGAATCCCACCATCATCAAGAAGGCCGATTATGTCATCATGGAGACGACCTACGGCAACCGGAACCATCCGGACAACGCCATGGATGTGAACCATCTGGTGGACATCATCTGTGAGACGGCGGCCCGCGGCGGCAATTCCGTGATTCCGTCCTTCGCGGTGGGCAGAACACAGGAACTGATTTTCGAACTGAACAAGATCTATGAAGATCCTACCGATCCGCGGCAGGAGCAGTTGTCGAAAATCAAGGTCTACGTGGACAGCCCAATGGCGGCCGCAGCAACGGAAGTGTTCAAGAAGAACGCCCAGGTATTCGACGAAGAGACCAAGGATTACATCAGCAAAGGCGAGAATCCATTAGAGTTCCCGAATCTGAAATTCACGCAGTCGACGGAGGAGTCCCAGTGGCTCAACATTGATCGGGAACCAAAGGTCATCATCTCCGCCAGCGGCATGTGCGAAGCGGGAAGGATCCGCCACCATCTGAAACACAACCTGTGGGATGCGAGAAACAGCATCATCTTTGTAGGATATCAGGCGGAGGGAACCCTCGGCAGAGGCATCATAGACGGGGAAAAAGAAGTACAGCTTTTCGGTGAGACAGTGCAGGTGAATGCGAAGATCCACAATCTGGAAGGCTTTTCCGGCCACGCCGATATGAACGGACTGCTGGGCTGGCTCAAGGGATTCCAGAAGCTCCCGAAGCAGCTGTTCCTGGTCCACGGGGAACCCGAAGTAAAAATCGAATTCGCCAAGACCGTGAAAGAGCAGATCGGCATCGACGCCATCCCGGTGAACGTCAATTCCGAGTATGAACTCGAAGAGGGCGGCGGCGTGGTAACCAGGAAGGAAGCCATTGCTGACGCGGTCGACGAGAAGAGAGTCAATGAAGCCCGTGAAAATCTGTACAACGTCAGAAGAAGACTGGAAGACATTCTCTACAACGCCAACTTGAGTGTCGACAAGAGCACGGATCCTGAGAAACTGGCCAGGATCAACAACATCATCATGGAACTGGAGAAGTCGGTCATCAATCTGGGCTCTGCCATTTCCGAATCAGATGAGAGTGAAAATGTCGAGTTGACGGAAGAACAGATCGCCGAACTCAAGGCGGCGCGTGAGGAAAAAACGTCAGGCAAGAAGACACAATAATGCATTTCCGCAACAAAATCAGGGAAACCTGACATGAATGTATTTGTTTTCAGAAACAAAAGAGTTTCATTGTGATAAAATAATAACGATAGAAACAATATGTTTCTTAATTATGTTCCTTATATACATGACAATATATTCTAAGGAGGAAAAATCATGTCAGAATTAAGAACAGCATTACCTAAAATCTCAACACCACTGCCGGGTCCTAAGGCGCAGGCTCTGATCGAAAGAAGAGCAAAGGCAACCCCTAAGG
>CAMOXP010000163.1 GCA_946629205.1 uncultured Bacillota bacterium | reverse complement strand
TGCGGAGCATGCGCGAGCATTTGCCCGTCAGGCGCGATCAAGGTGGAAGGAGGCGATGCGAAATGATGACCAACGTAGTAATCTGCGGAATCGGCGGACAGGGTAACATTCTGGCGTCGGGCCTCATGGGTTCCGCCCTGGTCGAGATGGGATACAAAGTCGCTGTCGGCGAGACCTACGGAGCATCCCAGAGAGGCGGTTCCGTCATGAGCCATCTGAGAGTATCTGATGACGTGGAACGTGGCGTGCTCATCCCGCACGGAAAAGCAGACGTCGTCGTTGCCTTTGAACCGGTCGAAGCGCTGAGGATTTTGCGTGTATACGGAAATCCGGAGACGAAGGTGATCTACGATACACGTCCGGCTTATCCGCTCGGCGTGCTCATCGGAGAAGACGAATATCCGTCACTGGAAGATATCGACGCGGAGATCAAAGCCCGCAGCAGCGTGAGCTATCCTCTTCCGGCAACAGAGATGGCAGTGGAAGCAGGCAACGCCAAAGTTGCCAACATCCTCATGATGGGAGCACTGGCGGCGCTGGATGAAATGCCCCTTGGACCGGATGATTTCTTCAAGGTCCTGGAGCAGAACTTCCACGGCAAAGCCCTTGAACTCAATAAAGAAGTATTCATGGTCGGATACAGAAGAATCAAGGAAGGAGGGGCGAAATAATGGCAGATATACTGAAACAGAAATGCAGATTTTCACACCCTCTGCGCAGGACATTCTATGAAGCGGATATTCCTGTGGACATGACCTTCAAAGAAATCGAGGAGAAACTCATTGAAGAAGGTTTCATAGATTGGAAAGTAGGCGGATACCAGTTTATATTCGAAGATCATATGTGCAAGCTGGCAGCTCCCCTGTCTGATTACGTTCCTGAAGGAGTGGAATGTATGGAAATCAGAATCCACGGACTCCTGATCGTTCTGACATAGAGAGGAGGCGTGTGATGTACTGTATTTTAGAACTCGAACGAAAAGTAGTTGACACCGGTATCTGCACGAACTGCGGCGCCTGCCAGGGGATGTGCCCGTACTGGAAGTCATTCGAAGGACGTACCTTCGTCGATTATGACTGCGACAGAGCAGAAGGCCGCTGCAAGTATTTCTGCCCGCGGATGCCGGCGGATCTCGATGCCCTGCGCGAAAAACTCTTTGGCGCTGACGGATGCGAGATCATTCCTGAGATCGGTCCGTTCAGAGGCTTGTATCTGACCCGCGCGGCAGACCCTGAAATCAGGAAGAACGCTCAGCACGGCGGCACCATGACCGCCCTTGTAGAGCTGGCGCTGGCGGAAGGTCTTATCGACGCGGCGGTTCTTTCCAAGGCTGCAGCCGCAGCGGACGGGACCCTCGACCCGGCAGGCTGTCTGGTGACCGATCCTGCAGAAGTAAGAAACTGCAGCGGATCCAGTTTCCAGATCCCGCCGACTCTGGCTGTGCTCAACGAAGCGCTTGCCGCAGATGAGTACAAGAAGATCGGCGTCGTCGGAACCCCCTGCAAGACGTTGGCCGTTGCCAAAATGAAAGCAAAGCCTTACGAGGACAATGACAACCACGCCGATAACATCGGCCTGGTATTCGGCCTCTTCTGCGGATGGGGACTCGATTGGAAGGGTCTGGCCGAGCTGGGCGACGCAGCTCATGTGGACATCCTGCCGAGCAAGTATCACCGCATGGACATGGACGATCGTCAGGTGGATCTGGACGATGTCCTCCCGCTGGTCAGAAACGCCTGCAAATACTGCGACGACATGACAGCTGAATTTGCCGATCTGTCCGTCGGCGGCGCCAGAAGCAGCGAAGGCTGGGATGTGGACCAGGGCTGGAACCAGCTCATCGTCCGCACCGAGAAGGGACAGAAACTCATCGATCTGGCTCGTGAGAAAGGCGTGCTTGAATTCCGTTCCTTCGGAGACGAAGAAGCGGAGAACGCAGCGCTGGAAAAAATCATGAGAGCATCCGCGTCCAAACGCGAAAAGGCGCTTAAACTGTAAACGAAAACATGGATGGCCGGAGCCGGTTCTGATTCATAGACAGAGTCAGAACCGGCTCTTTTGCTTTTGCATACGGACAGAATGTCTGCCGCAGACAGCACAGATAGTGGGAGCTCACCATGTCGTGCACAAGATAGCGGATTCCTTGATACGACTGCACTCGGGGCCTGTCTTTTTTTAGGAAAAAGGTGGAAACTCATGTTTTTTTGATGTATAATGTACTGACTATAAATATGTGCATTTATAGGTAAGGAAAGAAAGAGGAGTCTGTATATGACGATGGTTGAGATAATCGCCATAATTACGACAGGCATTCTTTGTGTTCTTTGCGTTGTCTGCGTTATCACATTGATCGGCAGCCAGCGTCAGGCGAGAGCGAACAGCAAGGCGATAAAGGACATTGAGAAAAGTCTCAGTTCGTTCGGTGATTCCATAAAATCGAAAACAGATCAGCTGATCGATCACATGGATAAGCAGAAGGTCGATGAGCTGCAGACGCAAAGACTGGAACTTTTGGAACAGTCAGTCCTGCGGCTTTCGGAACTTGAGAGAAAAGCTGAAGCGGCGGAAGCAGCTGCCTCAGAAAACGCAGACACGGTTAGTGCAGTCAATACACCGGACGGCGTTTACGCCCCGGACGAATTATACGGACTGGATGAAATAGAAGAAATAGAGGAAATCGACGACGAGATAGAACTGGACGATCTCTTCAGAGAGCTGGAAGCCATGGGCGTCGGAGACACGGAGCAGCCGGCTGAAGTACAGCAAAGGCAGGAAATGCAGCAAGTTCAGACCCCGCCGCCGCAGCCAGCATCAGTGCCTCAGCCTCAGCCCGTTCAGCCGGTATCGCA
>CAMOXP010000162.1 GCA_946629205.1 uncultured Bacillota bacterium | reverse complement strand
AACCATGGAAAAATTAGTTTACACAGGAAAGACAAAGAACGTATTCGAACTGGACAACGGCAACTACCTGCTCAAGTTCAAGGATGATGTGACCGGCAAGGACGGCGTGTTCGATCCGGGCATGAACCAGGTCGGTCTCACCATCGAGGGAGTCGGTGACGTCAACCTGAGAATGACCACCTATTACTTCGAGAAGATCAATGCCGCTGGCATCCGCACTCACTTCATCAGCTCCGATCTGGAGAACACGACCATGGAAGTCAAGCCGGCGACAGTATTCGGCAACGGACTCGAAGTCATCTGCAGACACAAGGCAGTCGGTTCATTCTACAGAAGATACGGTGAATACATCGAAGAAGGCGCAGACCTTCCGGCTTATGTCGAGACCACCTTCAAGAACGACGAGAAGGAAGATCCGCTCGTAACCAAGGATGGCCTGATCGTTCTGGGAATCATGACAGACGAGCAGTACGAAGACATCAAGAAAATGACCCAGGAGATCACACAGATCGTTGCGGACGACATGCTTGAGAAGGGCCTCGTGCTCTATGACATCAAGTTCGAATTCGGATACGACAAGGACGGCAAAGTCATGCTGATCGACGAGATCGCATCCGGTAACATGAGAGTCTACAAAGACGGCGAATACATCGAGCCGCTGAAACTCTCAGAACTCTTCTTCGCAGAGTAATAAGCATCTGCATGCAAAAGCAGGGGGTCCCGGCAGAAGTACCGGAGATACTTGCAGGCAGGGCAAAAGCCCCGGACAGAAAGGAAGATAGAATGGCATACACCGATAAGACATGCAAGGAGTTTATCGAATCAGTAGCAACCAAGGAACCGATCCCGGGCGGCGGCAGCGTCGCCGCTCTGGTCGGTGCTCTGGGAGCGTCACTGAGCGCAATGGTCGCGCGCCTTACCGTTGGTAAGAAGAAATACATCGCTGTCGCGGCCGAAATGGAAAAGAACATCGCTGAGATCACAAAGATCCAGCAGGATCTCATCAAACTTGTCCAGAAGGATATCGACAACTTCGAACCGCTGGCAAAGCTCTACAAGATGAAATCCAAGGATCCGGAGGAGAAGGCGAGGATCGATCAGATGAAGCAGGAAGCGCTGCATACCGCCTGCCAAGTGCCGATGGAGATCATCATCAAATGCGGAAGAGCCATCGAGCTGGCACAGGAATTTGCGGTCAAAGGAAACAAAGTCGTCATCGCGGACTCCGCTTCCAGCGCAGTGCTTTGCAAGGCGGCCATGCAGGCGGCAAGCTTCAACATCTATATCAACACCAACATGATGAAGGATAGAGATCTGGCACAGAAGATCAACGGAGAATGCACCCAGAGGATCGTCTATTACGGCGCGCTTGCGGACTCCGTTTTCGGATACACAACAAACACATTGATCAACACAGTAATAGAGATAGGAGATACGATCTGATGGGAGGATATTTCGGAGCAGTCTCGAAAAGAGACATCACAATGGACGTTTTTTATGGGACGGATTACCATTCTCACCTGGGCACCCGCCGGGGCGGTATGGCGATGTATGATCCGGAAACCGGATTCAATCGCGAGATCCACAATATCGAGAATTCACCGTTCCGAACCAAGTTCGAAAACGCAATCACCAAGATGCACGGGATCGCCGGCATCGGAACCATCAGCGATACCGATCCGCAGCCGTTGATCATCCGGTCTAATCTGGGGACCTACGCCCTCGTTTTCGTCGGCAGGATCAACAATCAGGACACGCTGGTGAAACAGTATCTGGCCTTCAGCGGAGGCCACTTCGAGGAGATGAGCGGCGGACGCATCAACTCCGCGGAGATCCTGGCTTCCATGATCGACCAGAAGAGCGATTTCGTCAGCGGCATCAAGTTCGCACAGGACGCGATCGAAGGCTCCGCTTCCATCATGATCCTGAAGGAAGACGGCACCATCATCGCAGCCAGAGACAAATACGGCAGGACGCCGATGCTCATCGGCAAAGACGAGGACGGCCACAGCATTTCTTTTGAGTCCTTTGCTTATGAGAAACTGGGCTATCAGACTGAATATGAGCTGGGCGCCGGCGAGATCGTCGAAGTGAAAGCCGACAGTATCAAAACCCTCTCGCCTGCGACGGGCAAAACCTGCATCTGCGCATTCCTTTGGACGTATTTCGGATATCCGAATTCCGACTATGAGGGCGTCAACGTAGAGCGGATGAGAAACCTCAACGGTCACATCATGGCCAGAGATGAGGCGGCCCACGGCGGCGTTCCGGAGGTAGACCATGTCTGCGGCGTACCGGATTCCGGCATCGCCCACGCCATCGGCTACTCCAACGAATGCAGACAGGACTACGGGCGCGTGTTCGTCAAGTACACCCCGACCTGGCCGCGCAGCTTCATGCCCATGTCCCACGAAGAGCGCAGCAGAGTCGCGAAGATGAAACAGGTTCCGGTCACACCGCTGATCAAAGACATGAAACTGCTGCTGGTGGACGACAGTATCGTCAGAGGCACGCAGCTGAGAGAGACCGTAGACTTCCTCTATGAACACGGCGCGAAGGAAGTCCATATGAGATCCGCATGCCCGCCGATCATGTACGCATGCAAATTCCTGAACTTCACGCGCCAGACCCCTGAACGCGACCTGATCGCCAGAAAGACGATCCTCGAGCTCGAGGGAGAAGAAGGCGAAAAGTATATCGAAGAATACAGCGACGGCAGGACAGACAGAGGCAAAGCCCTCCGCAAAGCCATCAGCGAAAAGCTGGGCTTCGATTCGCTGGGATACCAGAACATCGACGGCGTTCTGGAAGCCATCGGACTGGACAAAGACAGCGTTTGCACATACTGCTGGAACGGTAAAGAATAGCAGAGGAATATAGAGAAGTACAGAGAAGTACA
>CAMOXP010000161.1 GCA_946629205.1 uncultured Bacillota bacterium | reverse complement strand
CCATGGTATGAATCCCCCGTCAAGTCCCGCTTCATAGAGCGCATCCACCTGCTGTTTCAGTTTTTTCTTGTCGTATTTGACCTGCGGTGCCCAGAAGGGCGTGTTGTATCCTGTGATCCAGGTGCGCGCCGCCGCAGGTGTCGGAATCTTCTTCTGATCTCTGGCCGCGCCCTTCGCCCATGTTTTCATGATGGCCTTAGGCTGTGACCAGGTATCCGCATTCCCGAAGTGATCTGTGTAGGGCATGCTGCTGATAGCGTCGACCACATTAGAAATGGCCGGCCAGTACTGTCCGTACGCTGTCACATAGCCGTTCGAACACTCGCCGAACACATCGACGCTGAAATAGGCTCCCGCTTCATGGATCTGGTCCGCCGCGTAAAAGCAAAAGTTCTGTATCGCCTGTGCTTTTGTTTCGCCGAATGTATTCCTGAAATCAGTTTTCTTATCGAGGGACATTTCGTATGCCGCCTCCGGAAACCTGACATAGTCGAACTGGATCTCATCGAAGCCCATCAGCTTAACTGCCTCGATCGCGAGGGCAACATTATAATACCACACATCCCGGCTGTACGCACTCGGCCAGCGGGAACCGGACACCCCGGTTTTGATGCAGTCTTCAGGGTGATCCTTGGCGTAATTGGAATCGTTGAAGCAGGTGATCCTGCCGATCGTGTAAACCCCGGCGTTCTTGAACTCCTGCACGGCTGCTTTATATTCGCCCGGATCCGCATGCGCCTTCTTATATGATTTCGGCGACAGCTCCTTCGCTACCGGAGATTTGTACGAAAGGCTGCCGCTCTTGATGTCGATGACCACTGCGTTGCACTTCGTTTCCTTGATGATCTTGACGTACGGTTTGTAGTTGAGCGCGGCGGCGTAGTTCAGGTACATCCCCCGCGCCTCCCGGCAGAATGCATTGCCTTTGATCGTTGTTCGTTCGAACGGATAATAGTCCAGTCCGGTCGCTTTCCCTCCGTGCAGATTCATGCCGAACTTCGCTTTTTTGGCCTTGTCGTATTCGCCGTTTTTGTTGTAGTTTTTGTCGGCCTCCTCCTGCGAGCGAACCAGATACTTGCTGTAAGCGTAACCTTCCGCAGCGGCAGCGTCCTTCGTGCTGTCCGTGTCGCCGTCTTTCTTGCCTGCAGCTTCGCTGTCTGTTTCGGCCATCTGCCGCACCTTATACTTGGCGACCTCGCCGTTTTCATCCAGACCGGCGAACCCCGTCACCTCAAGCCGGGTCCCCTTCGGGGCGAATCCTGCGATTTCCGGTCCCTTGCTGCTGCAGTAGAGCGTGACCGGCGTGCGGACGAACAGTTCCTTCTCCTGCACAACTTCAGCTCTGCTGCCGACCAGATTCTCCGGCTTCACATAACGCGGCGGATCGGGCGCGGAGATGTCTTTCAGTTCACTGCACATTTCAGCTGCAGTCGTTACATCAGTATTGCTCCCGTATGCACTGGTTCCTCCGGTATTATCCGTCTCGGCTGCTCCGTCTGCTTCGATTCTATCTTCATTGGCTGTCCCGGATCCGTCTGCTTCGGTTCCATCTCTGTCAGCTCCGTCTGCAGCTCCGACGTTCCCAGAATCTTCACTTCCCATATCGATTCGCAGGAAATTCCCCTCCGCCGTTTCCATCGGTTTCTCATCCGGCAATGTGACTTCCGTACCGCGCGGAATTGCCTTTGCTTCCTGCAGATCGCCGTGTGCATCCATTTCATAGGTCTGCACCATCGCATGATCGCCAGCAATAAAGGCCTTCTTTTCGAAGGCCGTCTGCTCGTTCGCTGACTGGGCAGACGCACACACCAGCGCCACCATCAGGATCCCTATTATGATTTTCACCGATAGCTTGCTCAAGACACTCATGGCGACATTATAACACAAGATGTTGGCCTTGCGACAGTTCTTCACACAATCTTTTGGGATTTTGCAACACCAGTTTTCTATCAGTTCGGAGACTCTTCCACTTGTTCGGCTCATCTTTCCTTGATTCGACTCATCTTCCGGCACCCTGGTGTAAAAACGACTGGCTCCTCAATAACGCCGAATAAGAAAAACCCCTCAAGCATCGCCCCGTATCAGGGCGGATTCTGAGGGGTATGACTATCTGCTTACATGCGCACGCGCTGCGGTCCCGGTGAGCTTTAGTCGAGTGTGAGTGACGGCGCGGTGTATACTCTGGCCTTCATCTCTGCGTCCAGCTCGTAAAGGCTTCTGCTGTCACTGCCGAAGAGTTTGAACTTGGTGACGTTGTCATCCGCGTTGTCTTCTTCTTCTGCCTGTTCCTTGACGAACCAGTCGAGGAACTGCATTGTTCTGAAGTCGTGCTCTTCATAGGCTGCTGCATAGATCTTGTTGATCAGGTCTGTTACGACTCTTTCATGTTCTGCGCCCATCTCGAGCGGATCGATGAATTCCTTGTATTCTTTATCCGGCTTGTCGATCGCTTCCAGAACAACCGCTTCACCCTGTTGCTGCAGATACTGAATGAACAGCATTGCGTGATCGCGTTCTTCCTGGGCCTGGATCATGTACCAGTTCGCATATCCATCGAGGCCAGCGTCCTTGTAGTAGTTTGAAAAATCCAGATACAGATAAGCCGAATAAAACTCTGCATTGACCTGATTGTTGAGCAGATCTTTAACTTTCTTTGATACCATTGTATGGTCCTCCTTCTTCTTTTGGCGATGCCGTATGACTCGCATATTAATCTTGATATGATCTACATGGATTATATCATGCTTCCAGCGTGTGAAATAGATTGTTTTTAGATGAAACAGATTTTTTCACATGTTATTATTTCCCATATTTCGGTAATCAGTGGTACAATACCAATATGTATGATAGATATTTTTCATCATTAGATATATGGGCGATTTCCTTCGGCTGCATGATCGGCTGGGGCGTGTTTGTCATGCCGGGAACGACCTTCCTGC
>CAMOXP010000160.1 GCA_946629205.1 uncultured Bacillota bacterium | reverse complement strand
ATGAAGCAGTAGATGATGCCTTCAAGAAGCGGCGGGATCTTGATCTTCAGCGTCTCCTCCAGCAGGCTAGGGACGAAGAACAGCGCCAGCACCAGCAGGCATGTGACCGTTGCTTCATAGTTGTGGAGCATGATGGTTCTGATGGCGATCAGGACTACCAGCAGACGCAGGATCGAATACAGGATAAAGACCCCTTTCTGATCTTTGACATGGGCGCCCAGATCCCGGATATATTGATTTGGCGTTCTCATTGTTTTGATTCTTCTCCTCTCAGTGATTCTTATTTCTAACTCACGATTGTCAGGATGCGGTCAACCATTCTCTGCAGATCTGTACGTTTTTCGAGTTCCTTCTGTACTTTGGTTGCCTGCACCACGTTGTCTGTGATGATTCCGTCCGCGCTGGAACACATGAAATGCTTTTGCGACTCCCTTTCATTCGCAGTCCATACCAGCATCTTTTTGTCTTGGCCATGGGCTGCGTCAACCGCGTTCTCTGAAACGGATTCTTCTTCCAGCCCCAGATAATCACAGTTGAGTTTATCTGTCGCTCCGAAGGAAGCAAACAGCAGAAAGCCTGTCTGGATCTCCGGATATTTGGTCTCAATATAATCTATCAGGTCATACTTCAGCGAAACCAGAACACATTCCGCCTCCATGTGGTTTTCTTTGATTCGTTTGACGGCGTCATCTGCCATCTTCTTATCTGCAGAATCTTCCTTTAGTTCTGTGAACAGAACGATCCTGCCTTTGCTTGCCGCGAGAGCCTCTTCAAAAGTCGGTATGGGCTCCCCATCGACGGAGAGTTTCCTGATCTGCTTCAGCGTCATCTCTTCCGGGGTACGGCTGTCTCCGGCGACGCGCTTGAAGTTCCCGTCATGGAGCAGAACGTATTCTCCGTCCTTTGTCCGCTGGATATCGATCTCGCTTCCGTAAGCCCCGGCAGCGCAGGCGGCTTCGATCCCGGCAACCGTGTTTTCCGGCCCCTCATTTCCGCCGCCCCGATGCGCGATGATTTTCACATCATTCTCCACCGGGAAGAGTCTGTCGAAGTTGTTGTCCATCCAGACCGTCAGCACGATGACCAGCACGGCGGCAGCGACAGCGCCGGTGATCATAATCGGATGTTTCTTTGACTCTCTCTTCGCATATTCCTGCGGCTGCCCGTTTTTATAGGTATAGAACAGCTGCGTCATCTTCATGAGATAGATCGGCGTCGCGAAAAGATCCGCCAGGAGTGATATGCCTCCGCCGAACAGGATGAAAAAAATCGTAAGGGCGCGTGTGACCCCCGCCGAAAGATGCAGCCCGTAAACGATCACAAGCGGCAGCACAATCGCAATGACCACGATTGCACCGAGTACAGCCATCATCACGACCAGGAACAGAACATTCTGTTTCAGATAGTCCTTCCAGTTCGCATGAATTAGCTCTCCTGACTGCTTTGACGACTCCCGAATATGCAGCTTATCAATGATGATCCCGTGCAGGATAAACAGATTGGCCACGCCGACGGATAGAAACACCAGCACCGCGAAGGATGTCAGAATGAGGTACAGCGGCGTGTCCGCGATCACCGACGCGATAAAGGTCGGAATATACAGACCCTCTGTCATGGAAATCGATACGCCAAATCCCAGAAGAGGCGCAATCAATGCAATATACAGTGCGACGATGATTCCCCTGGGATTGAGCAGCGCGCTGATCGACCGGAAGCCCTCGTCCATGCTCTTCCATACGGATTGTTCCTCTCCCGTGACCAGATTGCGCGCGAGCACGATCTTCGTGTTGATATCAAAAGCAACATAAATAAACAAAGACACCAGACCGAGCAGCAGGATCAGATACCCTTGCCAGGTTTTCAGGAGAAACATAAAATCTCCGGACGTGATCGCGACCCTGCCCGTACTCGTGAGCAGCGTCTGTGTGATCCGACCCAGCAAATAGATCCATAGCCCGATCAGTGGCTTTGTAATGATTTGATATGTTATTATATCCGGCAATGCCTGCCAGTACGGTTTCAGCTTTTGCAGCATTTTGATTACCGGCTGTTCCTTATTGTCTGATGCTTACTGCTTTTCAAAGTTGAGGCTGACACCGAACATCTTCGCATGTATTTGTTCTCCGTCATCCGTGAATTTCAGTTTCATGTCACCTTTGGTTTTGAACCCTTCGTCCGTTGGTTCCCAGGTAAACTCTGTTGTCTCTTCCACGCCCTCTTCATCGACGGCGACGCAGGTACCTGTGCCGTCATCGTTCAGCGTAATGGTCCACTGACCGTCAGCGAAATCTTCTGACTCATCTTCAAGACTCATGTCAACTGCTTTCCATGTTCCTACGTACTTGCTGTCTGACAGATCTGCCCCGCCTCCGCTGCTGCTGCCGCATCCCGCCAACAGAACGCAGAACATTGCCGCCATTGCAAAAGCCAAAATGATAATTGTTTTCTTCATATTACCCACCCTCTGTAATAAATATAACTTCATGGATATTATACCATGCAATATTGATAACTTACTATTGTTTAATTCTAAACGACTATTATGGCTCATTAAAAGATCCGGCTGTTCTCCTCTGATCTTAAGGAAAAAACCGGATCTTTTATCAGTCGTGCTGTCTCAGCCGGCTGTGCCGACTATTTTTTTGCTTTTGCGATCTCGTCAAGCTGCGCCTGTACGTTCTCGAAGGATGTGGATCCCTTGGATACCTTGGACGCGATGACGTTTCTGATAGCGACTTTGTCATAGACGTCGCTGTCGAAAACCTGCGTGAACTGCTTCAGGTCGTCGAGCCAGAGTTCTTCGATCGGCTTGTTGTTGTTGATGGCGTACATGACGATCTTGCTGATGATCGTGCCGACCTCTTCTGACGGGATGCCCTTCTCCATCAGGTACTCCGCCAGTTCAGTGGCGTTCATGTAGCCGTACTTGGCTGCTCTCTGCATCTCGCCTCTGTTGATCTTCATGGTCTTGATCAT
>CAMOXP010000159.1 GCA_946629205.1 uncultured Bacillota bacterium | reverse complement strand
TCGCAAATGCATACTACTACTTTTACTTCGGCTTTACTGGCGCAGACAGTAGGGTTAATTTGCGATGTGAGAGTGAGTAGTTGATCAGCAATCAATAAGTTATCATTCAGAGCGTCACAGGTTAACCTGAGGCGCTCTTTTTCATGAGGCGGCCGGGCGGTGCGGACAGGCAGGTCCAGCAAGCGCAAACCCCGGCAAGCGCAAACCAAAACAGTTTTTATTAGCACTTATTTTATACAAAGAGAGGAACATCTTATGAACGCTACCACTATTCTGACCCTGTGCCTGATCATCATCTTCTTCGCAGTGATGATGACCATCGGTATCAGGACAAGAAAACACGCCAGAGACGTGGCAGGATTCGTTCTGGGTTCCAGGTCCGTAGGACCGTGGCTGAGTGCTTTTGCATTCGGCACATCATACTTTTCGGCAGTTATCTTCGTCGGATACGCCGGACAGTTCGGATGGAACTTCGGAATGGCGTCCACATGGATCGGCCTGGGAAACGCCTTTATCGGCTCACTCCTCGCATGGCTGATTCTGGGAAGACGTACAAGAATCATGACCAATCATCTGGACAGCCGTACGATGCCTGACTTCTTCGGCTCGAGATTCAGCTCCAAGAAGCTCAGAGTAACGGCATCCGTTATCACCTTCGTCTTTCTGATCCCGTATACAGCATCTCTGTACAACGGACTTTCGAGACTGTTCGCCATCGCCTTCCCGGGCATCGACTACGCGGTCTGCGTCGTGGTCATGGCAGCGCTCACATGCGCATACGTAGTTCTCGGCGGCTACATGGCAACAGCTACGAACGACTTCATCCAGGGCTGTATCATGCTGATCGGAATCGCTGCAGTCATCATCGCAGTGCTGCACGACAACGGAGGTCTGAACGCCGCTATGGAGACGCTGGCTACGGGAGATAACGGAGGCTGGCAGTACGCCTCGTTCCTGGGAGCAGATCCTGTATCACTGTTCTTCGTCATCATGCTGACGTCGCTGGGAACATGGGGACTGCCGCAGATGGTCGGAAAGTTCTACGCCATCACAAATGAAGACGCAATCAAGAAGGGCACCGTAATATCCACTTTCTTCGCACTGGTCGTCGCAGGCGGATGTTACTTCCTCGGAGGATTCGGAAGGCTCTACAACATAGATGTCGAAACAGAAGGATTCGACGCGATCATCCCGAGTATGCTTTCCACACTTCCGGCGATCATCATCGGCATCATCATCGTGCTCGTGCTCTCCGCGTCCATGTCCACACTGTCCTCACTGGTTCTGACCAGTTCATCGACGATCACACTGGACTTCATTTCGCCATTAAGCAAAAGCAAGATAAAGGAAACGACAAAGGTTGTCATCATGCGTGTGTTCATCGCCGTATTCGTCATCATCTCGGCGTACATCGCGATTCGGCAGGCGCATGCAAAGAGCCTCTTCATCGCACAGATGATGGGTATTTCATGGGGAGCTCTGGCAGGATCATTCCTGGCCCCGTTCCTCTACGGACTGTACACGAAGCACGTTTCAAGAGTCGCGGTTGCATGCTGCTTCATCTGGGCTTCCTGCCTGGAGATCCTGCAGCTGTTCATCTCGCTGGGAATGCTTGACGTATCCGGCAGCGCGCTGCTCAGCTTCGTATTCAGGAACTCGCTGTACTCTGGCGTATTCGCCATGGTCGGCGGGCTCGTGATCATACCGATCGTCACAGTGCTCACCAGAGGCGCGATCCCGGACAATACCGAAGAGATCTTCAGCTGTTACAAGTCACAGCGGACTGTTGGAATCACTGACAACCTCGGTAAATAGACCTTAGTAAATAGCCTAGGTAAATAAAGGAGTATTACAATATGACACACTATTATCAGAAAGAAATCGAAACTGCATCGCGGGAAGAAATTCTGAAGATCCAGAATGAAAAGATCCGCAGGCAGGTCAAGCATGTTTATGAACATGTACCCTATTACAGAAACCTGATGGACGAGAAGGGCGTAAAGCCAGAGGACATCCAGAGCGTGGATGACATCAAGAATCTGCCATTTCTTTCAAAGGCAGATCTGAGAGAGGCCTATCCTTACGGCCTTCTGGCTGTGGACCTTAACGACTGCGTCCGCATCCATTCCACATCCGGAACTACCGGCAAGCGCGTCGTCGCATTCTACACACAGCACGACGTGGATCTGTGGAATGAATGCTGTGCCAGGGCTATCGTGGCAGCTGGCGGAACAGAAGAAGATGTAGTCCAAGTATGCTATGGCTACGGACTGTTCACCGGCGGCGCCGGACTGGACGGAGGCTCTCACAAGGTGGGATGCCTGACCCTTCCGATGTCTTCCGGAAATACAGAGCGTCAGATCCAGTTCATGATGGACCTGGATGCGACCATCATCTGCTGCACGCCGTCCTACGCAGCCTTCATCGGGGAGTCTCTCGCTGAGAGAGGGTACAAACCGGATGACAACAAACTGAAGGCCGGTATCTTCGGCGCGGAGCCATGGACAGAAGAGATGCGCCGCAGCATCGAGCAGAGCCTGGGCATCAAAGCCTATGATATTTACGGACTGACAGAGACCAGCGGCCCGGGTGTCGCCTTCGAATGCGAAGCGCAGAACGGCATGCACATAAATGAAGACCATTTCTACGCGGAGATCATCGATCCGGATACAGGCGAGGTCCTGCCGGAGGGCTCCAAAGGCGAGCTGGTATTCACATCGCTGGACAAAGAAGCGTTCCCGCTTTTGCGGTACCGCACCCGCGACATCTGCGTGCTCACCCGTGAGAAATGCTCCTGCGGGCGTACACATGTGAAGATGTGCAAGCCGATGGGCAGAAGCGACGACATGCTGATCATCCGCGGCGTCAACGTGTTCCCGAGCCAGATCGAGACCGTGCTCCTCAACGAGGGCTACACGCCGAACTACCAGATCGAAGTCGGCCGCAAAAACAACACCGACACGCTGGACATCTATG
>CAMOXP010000158.1 GCA_946629205.1 uncultured Bacillota bacterium | reverse complement strand
TGGCGGAGGACACGGGACTCGAACCCGCGGGGCTGTTACACCTTACTCGCTTTCCAGGCGAGCTCCTTAGCCACTCGGTCAATCCTCCGTGCTAATATAATGATTCGTATTTGAGCGGTTTGATTGCCGCCCAAATACTATAACAAATAATCTTGTGCATTTCAAGTATTATTATTCTTTCTCCGGATATTGATGGGTCCAGATTTCGTCGCCGCTGGCGTTGAAGATGTGGACGGTGCCGGTGATGCCGGTGATTTCGGTCTGGGTCTCAAGGTCTGCAAGGGCTTTCTCGAATCCGGTTTTCAGAGTATCGGAGTTTTTGTCGAAGGCCTCGACCAGAACCTTCTGATCGGAATCGTCCATCTTATCCTTGAACTTATACGTAATGTCGAAACTGTCACCGGAGAAGCTGACTTCGGAGGTCATGCCCTCCGGTGTAGTCAGCGCGTCGTTGATCGTCTTCACGATCTCCGGGTTATCTGCTGCGATGTCCTCCAGGGTCGGGGTGGGCTGCTCCGCGCATCCGCCAAGCAAAAGCACCATCGCCGCGATGGCCACCACTATGATTCTTGTCAATGCGTTTCTCATCTCTTTATACCCCTTCGCCTTTGTTATTTCACGCTCTCTTCGACTGCGCCGATCATATCCGGGATCTCGATGACGCCCTTATGGCGAATTGGCTTTGTGTCGAGGTTCTTCAGTCCCGCAGGAACGCGCACGCCGGTCTTATCCGCAACCGCGCGGATGTATCCGAAGCCGTCCTGCTCTTCCGGCAGGCCGATGGATTTTGCAACGCTCTCCGCGAACTTATAGGCGCTGGCTGTGGAAGCGATCAGCGTCGGCGTTTCGTCGCCAGTCTCCTTGACATAGTCGCGGTAGACTTTGTAACCGACCGCTGTATGGGTGTCGATGAGATATTTCTCTTCTCTGTACATGGCGCCGATGGTGGCATTGGTTTCTTCGACTGTGGCTGTGCCGCCCCAGAATTTCTTCATCCCCTCGCGGATCTTCGGGCTGACCTCGTAGCGTTGCTCTTTCTCCAGCGCCTCCATCAGACATCTGATTTCTGCGCCGTCATTGCCGGACAGATGATAGAGCAGCCGCTCCAGATTGCTGGAGATCAGAATATCCATGGACGGGGAATTCGTCAGATAGAATTCGCGATTCGTGTTGTAAACGCCTGTATTGAAGAAATCCGTCAGTACGCGGTTCTTGTTGGAGGCGCAGATGAAACGGTTCACAGGAATGCCCATCTCGCCCGCGTAGTACGCCGCAAGGATGTTTCCAAAGTTTCCGGTCGGCACGCAGATGTTGACCGGATCGCCGGCCTTCACTACGCCCCGCTCGACCAGCTTCACATAGCCCCACACATAGTACGCCACCTGTGGCACGAGACGGCCGATGTTGATGGAATTGGCGCTGCTCAGCTTGCAGCCCATTCCTGCCAGCTTTTCTGCAAAAGCATCATCGTTGAAGATTTTCTTCACGCCGGTCTGGGCGTCGTCGAAATTCCCTTCGATGGCGAAGACATGGGTGTTGGCACCTTCCTGGGTGATCATCTGGCGCTCCTGCACCTGACTGACGCCTTTGTTCGGGAAGAAGACGATGATCTCCGTACCCGGCACATCTGCAAAACCTTCCAGTGCGGCTTTGCCGGTGTCGCCGGAGGTCGCCGTCAGGATGCATATCTTTTTATCTTCATTTTCTTTCTTCGTTGCTGTGGTCAGCAGGTACGGCAGAATGCTCAGGGCCATATCCTTAAAGGCCGCTGTCTTGCCGTGATACAGTTCGAGGAAATGCGCGCCTCCTGCCTTTGTAACAGGAACGATTTCTTTCTCTTCGAACTTGGAATCGTAAGCACCGTCCGTACAGTACTTCATTTCTTCATCTGTATAGTCATCGAAGAACGTCCGGATGATTTCAAACGCTACCTGCTTGTACGTCATGCCGACCATGTCCTCGATTGGCATCGGAAGAGGCGGGACATCATGAGGCACGTACAGTCCTTTGTCCTCTGCGATTCCCTTGATGACAGCTTGGGCAGCTGTCTTATACTGCTGACTTCCTCTCGTGCTTTCGTACATGATCATTTCGTTTCTGCTCCTTCTGTGATTCTGATGATTTCGTCTACATCGGCCAGGGCGCCTTTGCCTGTGGTTCCGCAGGCAAGATGCGAATTCTTCGGCTCGATGAACTGGTAGCCGAGGCCTTTGAGTTTCTCAATGTTAGCCTGGACGATGGGGTTTTCGTACATATTGGTGTTCATGGCCGGCGCGATGATGACCTTCGCCTGATTGGCCGCCGCCATCACGACTGCCGTCAGCAGATCGTCTGCGATCCCGCCCGCGATCTTGCCAATCACATTGGCCGTCGCCGGCGCGACGAGAACCACATCCGCGTTGCCTGCCAGATCGATATGCTTAACGATGGTCGGATCGTATTCCTCAAATTCGTTTGCGTGGACTTTGTTCTTCGATAGTGTCTGCAGCGTGAGCGGCGTGATGAATTCCTGCGCGCCGTCTGTCATCACCACATGCACCTCATGTCCATCCTTGTGCAGCCGGTTGGCGATATCCGCTGCCTTGTATGCGGAAATGCTTCCTGTCACTCCCAGTACTATATACATCTTTATTCCCCCTTGGTCTCAAGGATGCGGCGCACGATCATGGCCGCAATCTCCTCGTTGGTATTCATGGAATCGTATGTCTTGTCCGTGTGGATCAGGTAACCCTTGTGCATGCCGTTTCCGATCTCACGCAGGTCGTTGGCCATAACAAAATCGCATTTGTTCTTCTGCAAAAGCCTGTACCCGACATCGATCAGTTCTTCATGAGGCACGCCGCTGAGTAGTTTGAAGCCGACCAGCGTTGTCTCGGGACTCAGTTCTTTGATGATGCTGATGACCTTCGGCGAACGCTTCATGTGGATGATCAGGTCATCGATGTCCGAACTGATTTTGTTGCCGGAAAGATCCTGCGCGTGCTCCGGGTCCTCTGTGCCCATGAGCTTATCCAGCGTCGTCACCTGGTGCACCATGTAATCGCTGACAGCCATGGCGTG
>CAMOXP010000157.1 GCA_946629205.1 uncultured Bacillota bacterium | reverse complement strand
ACGGATTGTCTTCGTCATTGATGAAACCGACGAACCAGGCGTTTGGATTGTCCTGTCCCTCGACCTCAGCTGTGCCAGATTTAGCGCATACAGGAAGGTCCGGGAACGCGCTGTCACCGCCGTAGTGATTCTCGACGTTGTTGCGCATCATAGAGGCAAGCGACTCGGCGGTCTCTTCTTCGATCATATCTTCTGTTTTCAGAGCGGTCGTCGCGGCGTCGATTTTTTCAGAAACGATGTTGGACGGTTTGACGATGGATGGCATAACGGCAGTTCCGCCGTTGGCAATGGCGCCCATGTAGACCATCATGGCGCACGGGTTGACCATATCGTGCCACTGGCCGATGCCGGTCCACGCCAGATTGACCGGCGTGGTGGGATAGTCGAACGTTCCGGCTTTTGTCTTCATGCCGTCGATGTCGTAGCTCCGGTCGAGGCCGGTTTTATTGACGTATTTTTTCAAAATCTTGGGCCCGAGCTTTTCGGAGAGTTTGGCGAAGTAGCAGTTGCAGGAAACTTCCAGTGCTTTTTTCAGCGTCACATCGCCGTGCTCATCCAGGTCGGTGACCTCGTCACCGTGATCGTAATCGATGCTTCCCGTACAGTCCACTTCGTAACTATAGGCGTCATCCTGCGTCTCGATAGACGCGGCAGCCGTGACCAGTTTGAAAGTCGATCCCGGTGCGAAAGCTGCCGAGATGAAGCGGTTGATATACGAACCTTCCGGGATCTCGTAAGGAGGATCATCCGGATCGTATGTCGGGGAGCTGACCATACAAATGATTTCCCCCGTCTTGTAATTGTACACGCCGACAGTGCCTTTGCGTCCGTCAAGAGCTTCATAGGCGGTAGCGCAGACATCCGCGTCCAATGTGAGCGCGACATCCTCTCCGTCGTTATTGAGCGTATAGATGCCGTTGATAAAATCAAATCCGATCAGCCGGTCGAGGAAGATCCGGTTGGCGCCGGTCGAGATGTTGTTGTCCTTGTCGCCGGTGATGTGCAGGCAGGCTGCCCGGATGTCCGAATCGTCGTTGAAGACCATGCCGTCAGATGTGTTGCGCATGAGGAGCGCGCCGTCCCTGTCATAGAGGGCGCCCTTGGCAAGAGAACCATCCGCGAAAACGTCGCGGTTGCCCTTATAGACGGCCCACTTGCCGCCGTCGTGCCAGTCTTCATAGATAAAAAAGCAAAGGCCTGCCAGCAGGACGAGCCCCAGGAGGAGGCACATCAACGCGCGTTTTTCAACTTTTTTCATCGTTTGCCTCCTTTCCCGTTGTCGTTGAATATACCGTTATTTCCGAATATATCATCAAGAGTCAGAGGTCCGTCTTCTTCCGGCGCCTCCGGTTTCGGCTTCGCCGGCGGATCAAATTTGCCGAAGAAGTCGTCGTCGCTCACATCGGTGTACCGCACTGCCTTAGGCGTGTGCGGCTCGTCACGGCGTACGCCGGGGGTGCCCTGGCCTGCAGGTCTTGCCGCGGGAGCGGAAGGCTTTGGCTGCGGCGCGGCCGGTCTGGATTCTGTCTGCGGCCGGTACGTCTGAATCGTCGGTCCGGACTGCTGCTGCCGATCAGGCTGCGCTTTTTCGCGCGTGAACGGCGGACGCTCCGCTTCGTTCCGGGCTGGTTTGGGCTGCGCCGGCTTAGGCTGCGCCGTCTTGGTCTGCGCCGGTTTCGGTCTGGACGGCTGTTTCCATTCAGGCGGTTCCAGTTCGCTTGCGCCTGCATGCGCAGATTTCGACGCGGCTTTCATTGGACGCGTGGTACGCGGCGCAGGCTGCTGTGCCTTTGCTTCAGTATCCGACTTCCTGCTTTTGCTGTCTTTGCGTGAAGGCGTTCTGTATTCTTCGCCCAGAAGGGCGTAAAGGTCTTCCGGATCATACATATCCACTGCAGATACGGACTCTACGGAGGCGAGTCCCTTCTCGGGATCCCGCTCCTGGATGCGCACAGCGAGGCTGGCGTTCTGGCGGGTATCCGCCGCCTTCAGGAAGGCGAGCATGCCCCAGCATACGATCATGCTTGTTCCGCCCGACGATACGAACGGGAACGTCACGCCGGTGAGCGGAAGCAGATCCACAGATCCGAAGACGTTCAGGATCGTCTGGAACATGAAGATGGTCGTGACCGCGCAGGCGGCGATGCAGTAGTAAGTGGAACGACCCGCAATGATGGACCGGTATGCGAAGACGCCCAGCGTGATGATGCAGAGGACCGCGAGAATGGCGATGACAAGCCCCCATTCTTCAGACAGCATGCCAAAGACCAGGTCTGTACTTGCGGCTGCGACATCGCTGAGGTTTCCTTCTCCGGCGCCGAGGCCGGGGATTCCGCCGCTTGCGATCGAGGTCAGGGTCTGCACCTGCTGGAAGCCTTTGTCCGTCGGATCTTCCCATACGTGTCCCCAGACCGAGAACCGGTCTGCGACATAAGGCTTGAACCGAAGGACCATCAGACCCATCAGTGCGGCAGCGCCCAGCACAAGGAAGAACTTGGTGAAGTCGCCGCTTCGCAGGAAAGAAATGACCAGGAAGGTGGCGAAGAAGATGATCGCCGTTCCGAAGTCGCCCATGATTGCCAGGCAGCCCAGACAGAAGAAGCTGAACCCCATGAAGATCAGGAGGTTCTTTCGCTGCTGCAGTTCGTTAAGGGAAGCGGCTCCTACGAATACGAATATGATCTTTGTGATTTCAGATGGCTGGAAGGTGAGGCCGCCGATGCTGATCCAATTCTGCGAACCGAAAGCGACCGTTCCGATGACCAGATTCATGATCAGCAAAAGCACCCCGAAGCCAAGCATGAACGGGACAAGCTTCTTGATTTTGTGCAGATCCCGCAGGAGCCAGCACATAGCGAAGAAGAATATGACACCGAGCAGAACGCAAATGGCTTGTTTGAGTACTGCATAAGGATAGGCTGACGCAGTCAGCGACAGACTGAGTGTCGACAGGAAAAAGGCGATAAGCTCCACTTCGAATCCTGTTCGTTTCATGACGCGCAGAGTGATCACGTATGCCCACATAACGACGCAGATCAGCGCAAAGGCCGCCGTGAGCTGCCCCGGGTACTCGTCGCCCAAAGAAATGTGGAACTGGATCACGGTCAGAAGCTGGAACACGGTGATGGCCAGCATGGAAAGCCACGGCGAAGTCCGCTTCGTGTGGCGTTTTCTCTTTTCGATGTTTTCCAGACGCTCGCGGGTGCTGAGCGG
>CAMOXP010000156.1 GCA_946629205.1 uncultured Bacillota bacterium | reverse complement strand
AGGAGATCGGCAAGCTGGCCATCTTCGGAACAGGTTCAGCGCCGGGACTGATCTGCGCGGCGACAAAGTACGCCATGCGTTATCTGGATAAGTGCGATACCATCTACAACTTCGTCTGGGAGGGCGCCATCGCCAAACGCTTCCAGCCGTTTTGGTGGTCACCGGTCACAGCCTTGACGGACATGAGCGAAATGGCTCTTGCCTTCGAAGGAGGCAAGCTGATCAACACGCCGGCTTTCGGCAGACCGATCACCAGGCAGTATCCGTACATGGACAGACGGATCACATTCCGGGAGCACTGCCACGATGAGCCTTTGCAGTACAGCTTCAATGCGGATACACACTTCAAAGGCTGCAAGAACGCGTATTTCAAATATGCGGGCGCGGGTATGGATTTCGCAGGCCCGCTGTATGAAGCGGGGCTCCTCAGCCATGAGGAAGAAGATTTTAACGGACAGAAGATCGTTCCGTTCGACTTCATCCTGAGTCATCTGCCGCACGCGCCGAAATACGAAGAAGAGATCAAGTCCTTCGTCGATGAGGGTATGGCTCTCGACTCCGGCTGTATGGTCATCGAAGCGTACGGCCGCAAAGACGACGAAGGCGTGCTGGCAGAGGTCCACGTTATGGCGCCGGGATTCGTCGAGTCCTTCGAACGCGCGAAGATGACCGGCGAGATGTACCTGACAGGGCAGGGCGGCTACCTGTTTACGAAACTTTTCCTCAACGACATGTTTGAAGGCCAGAGCGGTTTTATCTCCTCAGATATGCTCAGCGACGAACAGGTGGACGAGTACTTCAAGTACGCGGCAGAACTCGGCATCACCCTGGAGACGAAGATCAAGAAGACCTGGGAGATCATGGAGTAATGCAAAAAGGCCGGAATGCTTTTGCATGACGACAATTAAAGTTGACGTACGCGATCGCGTACGTTATACTTTTGTCAGGAGGGAACAGGGTCGAAATCCTGATAACGAACAATGGCAAAAACAATCAATATTACAACGGCGCGAAAAGAAATATATAATATCGCAAAAGAAGTGAACGAATGCCATGAAGAAGTCTTCGTTTACAATGCGACCAATGGGAACAACATGGTGATTCTTTCTGAAGAAGACTGGAAAGCGATCCAAGAAACCATGTATCTGAATTCTGTACCCGGCATGGCTGACAGCATACTGGAAGCTGCAGAAGAGCCTTTGGACGAAGGCATTGTCTATGACGAAAGCGAGCCGTGGTGATGTACAAGGTCGTATTAAGCAGACAGGCTGCGAAAGACAGAACTAGTTTGAAAGCGGCGAAACTGGAGGATAAAGCACGAGCGCTCCTTCTTCTGTTGAGCGAGGATCCGTATTGTGATCCTCCGCCATTCGAAGCGCTGAAGGGAAACATCAAGGGGTATTACTCCAGACGCATCAACTACAAACATCGATTGGTATACGAGGTGCTGGAAGAACAGAAGACTGTTCACGTACTTCGTATGTGGACGCATTACGAAAGATGAGGTGAATGAGGGAGCATCATGGATAAATGTATCATTATCCCGGATTCGTTTAAAGGAACGATGACATCACCGGAGGTCTGCAGTATCATGTCGGCCGCCGTCAAACGGCGGTTTCCGGGCTGTCAGGTGATCACGATTCCCATTGCCGACGGCGGCGAGGGAACGGTGGATTGTTTTCTGAAAGCAAAAGCCGGAGAGAAAGTGACACTCACAGTACAGGACGCATACGGCGGACCGATCACTGGATTCTACGGACGTTTTGGCGACACGGCTGTGGTCGAAATGGCGGCGGTCGCAGGCATGGTCAGCAATACCCGGCGGGATACTCTGGCAGCTTCGACCTACGGCGTTGGACAACTGATTGAGCACGCCATTGGAAGTGGGGCGAAGACGATCCTCCTGGGCCTGGGCGGAAGCTGTACGTCTGATGCGGGCTGCGGGATGGCAGCAGCGCTGGGCATGCGGTTTTTCGATGCGGCCGGCAGAGCGTTCATCCCGACCGGCGGAACGCTGGATCAGGTCGCAAAAGCAGACAGGACAGAGATCGATCAGAGACTGGCAGACATCCGGATCTGCTGCATGTGCGATACGAATAAGGTTATGTACGGCCCGGACGGAGCTGCTTACGTTTATGCGCCGCAGAAGGGCGCCGGTCCTGAGGAAGTCGAGATCCTTGACGGGAACCTCAGGATGTTCGCCGGGTTCATCAGAGATGAGCTTGGAATCGATGTCTCGATGATCCCGGGCGGCGGTGCGGCCGGCGCCATGGGCGCAGGAGCGGTAGCATTTATGGGCGCCGAACTCAAACCGGGCATCGGCTATATTATGGACATGGTCGGATTCGACGACCAACTGCAGGGAACAGACTATGTCTTTACCGGAGAGGGCAGTTTCGATGCGCAGAGCCTGAGTGGAAAGGCTGTCTGCGGTGTCGCGGAGCGAGCGGCGGCGCAGCATGTTCCGGTCATCGTCATCGCCGGCAGAAACAAAAGCGGCGGGAGCGTGCTCCCGGAGCACGGTATCGCAGCCATATATGAGACCGCGCGCACGGATGATTTTGCAGTCATTCAGAAAACCTGCCGGGAAGATCTCGCATCTACTATGGACACAGTACTTGCGAAGATAGCTCTTGCACCGATAGCCAATAGAGATATACAATAATTATCAGAGAACAAACGGAGGGAGACTGGAGAAATGAAGAGAATAGCGTTGATTATGATGATCGTTGCTGCTTTTGCATTTGCGCTTGCAGGCTGCACCGGCACAGAGTCCGGGCAGACGGAAGACACCACGGCAGCGACAGAGGCAGAAACAGAAGCAGAAGCAACGACAGAAGCTGCACAGGAAGAAACGACGGCAGCAGAGGAACCTACCGGAACACAGACCATCACGATGGGCAACGTGGAAATGGATATCCCGGCAGCTTGGGTCTATGATGCAGAAGACGGTGCCGAGATGACGCACATCTACCGGACTGCGGACGGGAGCGTGGAGTTCCAGATCCAGGCCATGCAGACCGGAGACGATGTGACGGAGCAGACGCTTGGTGAGATGACGCAGCAGTGCGCCAACGAGTGGGGATACGGCGACATCGGATACTATGATACGACACTGGGCGGCGGCTCCATCGAGGGCAAAATCATCCCAGTCGATCCGAGCCAGCATCCGGACGGCAAGTTCCAGCGCATCTACACCCTCGGCAAAGACAAGACATTCGTTTCGATTTCATTCGAGCAGGACGGTGAAGACACCACGGAGATGAACAAGGCAGTGGATAGTGTGCGCTGGATTAACTAA
>CAMOXP010000155.1 GCA_946629205.1 uncultured Bacillota bacterium | reverse complement strand
ATGTAGGACAGCTCCCGCAGTTCCATATAGGAAATCTTCTCGATCGGTTTCGGGTCTTTCACGATCCGCGGATCTGCCATGAGGAATCCGGAAACGTCCGTCCAGTTTTCATAGACATCTGCGCTAGTTGCTCTGGCGACCAGCGCGCCCGTGATGTCGGAGCCGCCTCTGGAGAAAGTCTTGATCGTTCCGTTCTCGAGCTTTTCACCGTAGAATCCCGGGATGACCGCGCATTCGTGCTTAGCGAGCCGCTTGCCGATCAGCTCGTTCGTCATGTCCTCCATGAGCCTGCCTTTGTCATTGAATTTGATGATGTCCTGCGCATCCACAAAATCAAAGCCCAGATAAGCGGCGATGATCATTGCATTGAGATATTCTCCGCGGCTTGCGATGTAATCGACGCTCGCACCGTCTTCGATGTTCTTCTTGATCTTCCTCAGTTCTGCCTTGATGTCCACGTCGACACCCAGGTCAGCTTCGACAGCCATGAATCTGTCGTAGATCACCTGAAAGATCTGCTCATAGGGGATCTTGTGCTCGATGTGCGTTTTGCAGAGATACAGCAGGTCTGTGACTTTGCTGTCATCCGCATAGCGCTTTCCCGGCGCGGACACGACAACGTATTTGATCGCGTCGTCAGCCTTGACGATGTCGCTGAGTTTCCTGATCTGTATGGCGTCGGCGACAGATGAGCCGCCGAACTTGGCTACTTTGATTCCCATTGGTGTATTGTTGTTCTCCTTTTGTTCGTTATATTTTATTTATACGGAAAGATATAATTCTTCCTTGAGTTCTTCCACTTTGTCGAGTCTCTCCCACGGGAGATAGATGTCCGTTCTTCCGAAGTGACCGTAAGCAGCCACCTGTCTGTAGATCGGCTGCCGCAGATCCAGATCGCGGATGATTGCCGACGGTCTCAGATCGAAATGCTTCTCAACGATCTCAGCCAGCTTCTCATCCGGGAACACTCCTGTCCCGAAGGAGTCCACCATGATGGATACCGGCTTGGCAATACCGATGGCATACGCGACCTGCACTTCGCACTTGTCCGCCAGTCCTGCGGCGACCATGTTCTTGGCCACCCATCTGGCTGCGTAGGTCGCGCTTCTGTCCACCTTCGTCGGGTCTTTGCCGCTGAAGGCGCCGCCGCCGTGGTGCGCATATCCGCCGTATGTGTCTACAATGATCTTGCGGCCGGTCAGCCCTGAGTCTCCCTGCGGTCCGCCGATGACAAACTTGCCGGTCGGATTGACGAAGTACTTGGTCTCCTCATCCAAAAGTTCTGCCGGGATGATCGGTTTGATGACGTGCTCGATCAGATCTCTTTTGATCTGCTCCTGGGTCGCGTTCGGGTTGTGCTGTGTCGAAATGAGGACCGTATCGATTCTCTTGACTTTGTCGTCATCATACTCGACGGTGACCTGGGTCTTGCCGTCCGGTCTCAGGTAATCGAGGGTGCCGTTCTTTCTGACTTCAGTCAGCCTTCTGGCCAGCTTATGGGCCAGTGAGATCGGCATCGGCATCAGCTCCGGCGTTTCGTTGCATGCAAAGCCAAACATGAGGCCCTGATCTCCCGCGCCGATATCATGCTCTGCGTTGGTGTTCTCGTCGACGCCCAGCGCGATGTCCGGCGACTGTTCGTCGATGGATGTCATGATCGCGCAGGAGTATCCGTCAAAGCCGTACTTGGCTCTGTCGTATCCGATGTCTACAATGACACCTCTGGCGATCTTCGGGATATCGACATAGCATTCAGTAGTGATTTCTCCCATGACCATGGCGTATCCTGTATTGACGGTCGTTTCTGCTGCGACTCTCCCGTTTGGATCTTTCGCCAGGATCGCGTCTACGATCGCGTCGGAAATCTGGTCGCATATCTTATCCGGATGACCTTCCGTTACGGATTCTGATGTGAATAATCTCTTCATATTTGACTCCTTTTTTCATCTGCCCTTCGTGCGCCTTGCATGCGATTCCCGTTTGAGCCGCACACATAGTTATTATAGCACATAATCTACTTCAAATGTGTTATACTTCTTATATGACAAAACAAACTTCTGATCATACAGACAAGTCAATCAACAGCGGTATCGGCGGCGCAAACGGCAGCGGTATCGGCAGCAATGAACCGGCTGCCGCGCCACGCGGATTCACCCTCCTGGAGGGAGGCCTTTGCTCCAGCATACCTGACTCCAAAAAGCGGTTTGCTTCCGCCTACGTGACGAACACGCGCCTTATGGGCGTGCTGGCACTCTACGCCCACTGGACAGTTACCGGCGGCGGCGACATCCACCAGTTTTTCTACATCGACTGCGAGGAAACAGGGCTCGAGTCCTGCAAGGTCTACCGCGGAGACTGGAACATGGAAATGCAGATTGCGGAACAGGCTCTTGTCGGGGGACTCGGCGCGGAAAAGATCCCGATCACGGCCAACGTGTTCCGGTGGATTTTGCAGCACTGGAGAGACTTTAATGTAGAGCACGGACTTCCGCTGCCCCGCAACAGAGACGACTACGAATTCATTTTCAATAAAACGGCGACGCTCACCGCGCCGGAGCAGGCCGAGCTCATGGACCAGATCTGCGGAGAGATCACAAGCGATCTTCAGGTCGTGAACTATTTTCTCATGCGCTGTTTCGGTCAGGATCAAGAAGGCGCTGCGCACGTTGCCGCAGAGGATGTCCCCCTCGACATCTTCTCAAACTACCACAAGACGACCTTCTGCAAAAACATCATCGACCCGTCTGACCGTCATTTCGCCGGTCCGCCCGAAAAGCGGCCTCACGAGTACATCTGCGAATCCCTCGTCGAAACGGACGGCATCTACGAGACCATCATCACCAGAGTGGTCGTGCAGGACCTGAAAGTGGTCGACTTCGAATACTGCAACAAAGCCCCTGTCACCCAGACCGAGGCTGCTATTCTGCTGCGCAAGACCGAGTACGCAACCGTTTATGAATTCTTCATGGAAGACGAAGACGTCGAAGAGAACCTCGGAGAGTTTGTGCTCAACATGAACACCGTCATGACCATGCATCCGAACGGCCGTCTCTTCATGGCCTTCAAACCAACCAACGCCCACGTCGACGAGCGCGTCTTTATGCTCAGCAACGACGTCAAGGGTGTCTACTTCCTGTCCAACTACGGACAGCTGATCGTCTGCGCCTACTCCCCCGAGGACATAGTCGAACTCGAGGACAGCCTGGCGGACAGCCCCCTTCGTCACTTTCTTATCCTCACCGGCAAATATGAACTGCTGGATCCGGTGCTGTTTGAGTTCATCAACAGCGACTACACAGATTTCCAGTCCTTCATCAGCCCCGTGTAGGAG
>CAMOXP010000154.1 GCA_946629205.1 uncultured Bacillota bacterium | reverse complement strand
CTTGTTCATTTGGTTACTTCCTCCTAATAAAAGTATTTTGGATATTGGTATTCATCATGAGTTACCACCCGCACCGTAAAGCAGATGCCAGGCGGCAACATACCACCAATACTATATCCCAACACCCCCACTATTTCAACCAAAAAAAGCTGAAAAAAGCCTTGTATACATTATATTTCCTGATGAATGTGTCAAAAGAACCGTCCCTTTTGACACATTTAAAAGAGCTGCCCGCGGGCAGCTCTTTTTGTGATTGTCGGTTGACTTGCTTTCGTCCGATTAGTACGGGAAGTTCCTGTGGAGCGGGTACTTGTCCGTGAGGCTCTTGACGATGGCTCTGGCTTCTTCCATCTTGGCTTCGTCTTCGCCTTTGCAGTCGATGACGAGGGCGATGGCGTCGGTCACTGCCTTGACATCGTCTTCCTTGAATCCGCGGCTTGTCATAGCCGGGGTGCCCATTCTCAGTCCTGATGTGATCATCGGCTTACGCGGGTCGTTCGGGATGGCGTTCTTGTTGGTTGTGATGTTCGCCTCATCCAGAAGCCTCTCGGCCTTTTTGCCGGAGATGTTCTTGTTGATCAGCTTGACCAGGATCAGGTGGTTGTCACTGCCGCCGGAAACGAGTTCGAAACCGTGATCGTTCATGCCCTGCACCAGCGCCTGGCAGTTGTCGATGACCTGCTGCTGGTAGACTTTGAAATCCGGCTGCATCGCTTCATGCAGGCATACTGCCTTGGCTGCGATGATGTGCATGAGCGGGCCGCCCTGCAGTCCCGGGAAGATCGCGGAGTTGATAGCCTTCTTGAATTCTTCTTTGCAGAGAATCAGTCCGCCTCTCGGGCCGCGCAGTGTCTTGTGCGTCGTTGTTGTAACGATGTCTGCGTACGGAACCGGGTTCTCGTGGAGTCCGGCTGCGACGAGGCCTGCGATGTGGGCCATGTCGACCATGAGGAGCGCGCCTACTTCGTCAGCGATTTCTCTGAACGTTTTGAAATCGATCGCTCTCGGATAAGCGGAGGCGCCTGCAACGATGAGTTTTGGCTGGTGCTCTTTGGCTTTTGCTCTTACGTCATCGTAATCGATCGTCTCATCTTCGCCGAGCCCGTAAGCAACGAAGTTGTATGATTTACCTGAAATGTTGACCGGGGATCCATGGGAAAGATGTCCGCCGTTTGAAAGATCCATGCCCAGAACGGTGTCGCCGTAGTTCAGGACTGCCTGATAAACAGCCGTGTTGGCGTTGGCTCCGGAGTGTGCCTGCACGTTCGCGTGGTCTGCTCCGAAGAGCTTGCATGCTCTGTCGATTGCCAGCTGCTCTACCTCATCCACGAATTCGCATCCGCCGTAATATCTCTTGCCCGGATATCCTTCGGCATACTTGTTGGTCAACGCGCTTCCTGCGGCTTCCATGATCTCGTAGTTTACGAAATTCTCTGATGCGATCATCTCGATCTTCGTCTCCTGACGGTTGATCTCGCGTCTGATGGATGCAGCCACCTCAGGATCCGCTTTGTCCAGATAGTTGAAATACATAACGTCTCTCCTTCTTTTTTATAAAACTTATAATTTGATTCTTTATGCAAAGGCAGCAGATTCTCTCTGTCCGCCTCCGTTATTATACATAATCCGCCGTTCTACAACAAGCACCGCTTAGTCTGTCTGCTTTGCCGGTCGGCTCAGTCCGTCAGCTTACTGCCCGTTCAAGCCGCTTCAAGGCAAGTGCCATGGTGAGTCCCGGCAAAGTCCTGCTGCCTGTCACCTCGACGCCGAGCAATTCGTTGATTCTCTTGAGCCGGTACTGCACGGTGTTCGTATGGATATCCATGATCTGCGCCGTCTTGCCCGTGCTCATGCCAGCATCCAGCACAAAGGTCTCCAGTGTTTCCAGCAGCTGCTGCGCCTTGCTTCCTCCGCTCTGCCGGAACGGCTCCAGGAGTTCTGCGTAATTCTTATACACGAAACCGCCCTGGATCTGGATATTGATGCAGTTGTTCACCAGCGTCAATTCATATTTGGTGAAGACCCTCTTGTACGGGAACACGTTCTGGGCGAAGGTCCAGCTTTCGTTGATCAGCTTGTAGGCGTCTCCTGCGCCTTCGATCCCGCTGATGCCCGTCACATGAAAGATCCTCGCGGATCTGTTTTCTTTGAGTTTGCTGAACAGCCCGTTGCAGTCAGCCTGCAGATCCCGGTCTTCCGCCGTACCCTCCGTCTTCAAAATCATTCCGTAGGTCTCATCGCCCTCGGTGATGTGCATGACCTCAAGGTCCTTCTCCAGCTCAAACGCCGCAAACGCGCGGGATTCTTCATCCTTGGGGATGCCTTTGCAGAAGAACGCACTGATAATGTCGCCGCCCGCGATTCGCGATTCGTCCTGCAGGTTATAGGCCAGAGATTTATTGCCGCGGATCAACGCCTTGATGAAGTCGGACTTGGCGTCCCTCTCCGGCGTGTACTTCCACATGCCCATGGCCAGTTCTATGATCTCAGCGAGCTTCGTGATCTCACCCGCCGTGTATACGTCCTCGTTGTCCACGATAAACATGAAGTACTTCTCGTTCCCGATGTTCACCGGGCCCCAATAGGTCAAAACACCGTTTACGTCGATCTGTGTGTAGACCTTGCCTGCACTTCCGGCAAAGCTCTTTTCCCTGCCCAGCCGGATGGCGTCGGCGATGGTAGCCTTGTGCCTTGTCTCGACTGTGAGCACCGGATTGAAGTCTTCGCTCAGGATGATCAGCTGGAAGTCGTTGTTGATCGCCGCCTCCCGCACCGCATCCGGAAAACTGGAATGCTTCTCGAAATTCAGCAGGTGGAACACGGTGTTGTTGATAAGGGAGTTGTTGAAATTCTCGCCATAGAGCACGCTATCCATGATCCCGGCAATGGCTTCGTCATAGGTGACCTCCGGAGCCATGCGGATAAGGGTCAGCCCCGTCTTCGCAGCCGCCTGGATGACTTTGCTGTCGACATCGCCCGCGAAGAACACCGCAAGCGCCGGACAGCCTCTGCGCGCGATACGTTCCACGAGCCTGCACTGTCTGGCAACATCTTCCTTCGCACCCAGAAACCCTGTCAGAAGCATTTCGTCCGTCCCGGCGCCATACAGATTCAAGTCCTTTTCGTCGGCGCTGTCAAACACGGAAACAGAGCTTACATTACCTGTAAGCCCTTCTTCACATGCGAGAACCTCCGCTCCCGCAAAAGCATTCAATTCGAGGCAGTCCTTCACTGTTAGTTTCATTCTTCGTCTTCCTCGTTCTTCTCAGCAGTCTCTTCTGATCCGGCGTTTTCCGTTTCTTCGGTCTTTTCGACTTCTTCAGCCTCTTCAGTCTCCTCCGCCTCTTCGGTCTCTTCGACTTCTTCGGATTCTTCGGCCTC
>CAMOXP010000153.1 GCA_946629205.1 uncultured Bacillota bacterium | reverse complement strand
CGAACATCTTGGACAGGGAAGTTTCTTCCCCTCCGACCAGACCGCTCATCATCGGTCCGCCGGAGCAGACCACTGCAGGAACGTTCATACGGACCGCTGCCATGATCATGCCCGGAACGATCTTGTCGCAGTTCGGGATGAGCACGAGTCCGTCAAAGCCGTGGGCGATGGTCATGGTCTCCACGCTGTCGGCGATCAGCTCACGGCTGGCCAAGGAGTACTTCATACCCAGGTGTCCCATGGCGATGCCGTCGCAGACGCCGATGGCAGGCACTTCGATCGGAGTGCCGCCGGCCATGCGGATGCCGGCCTTGACAGCTTCGGCAACCTTGTCCAGATGGATGTGTCCGGGGACAATCTCGCTCTTGGCGCTGACCACGCCGATCAGCGGACGTTCCAGCTCTTCTTTCGTATATCCCATCGCGTAGAACAGGCTCCTGTTCGGGGCGCGCTCCGCGCCTTTCTTTACATTATCACTTCTCATTTTATTATTCCTCGTTTCGTTAGTGCTGCGAAATAAAACGTGTGTTGAAAAGCAGAGTTGCGGAGATCCGGAAGTGGACCTCCGCAACGCCGGTTCTTAGTGAATATACTCGTTTTACTTCTGCAGCCAGCTCATCATCTTACGCAGTTCTGCGCCTACGGAGCAGAGCAGGTGAGACGCTTCCTTCTTGCGTGTTGCCAGGAAGCGTGCCTTTCCGCCGGCGTTGAATTCCTGGATGAACTCGGAAGCGAAGGTTCCGTCCTGGATCTCGGAGAGGACCTGACGCATCTCAGCGCGGGTGTCTTCGGTGATCAGACGTCTGCCGGTTCTGTAGTCGCCGTATTCGGCTGTGTTGGAAACGGAGTATCTCATCTTGTCGAAGCCGCCTTCGTTGATCAGATCGACGATCAGCTTCATCTCGTGGATGCATTCGAAGTATGCCATCTCAGGAGCATAGCCTGCTTCTACCAGTGTATCGAAACCAGCCTTCATCAGCTCGGTCACGCCGCCGCAGAGAACACACTGCTCGCCGAAGAGGTCTGTTTCAGTTTCTTCTTTGAATGTTGTCTCTAGAATGCCTGCGCGGCCTGCACCGATTCCGGAAGCATAAGCCAGAGCATAGTCCTTGGCTTTGCCGGAAGCATCCTGATAAACAGCAATCAGTGACGGAACGCCTTTGCCTTCCACGTACTGGCTTCTGACAGTGTGGCCGGGGCCCTTCGGTGCGATCATGATGACGTCCAGATAGTCAGCCGGAACGACCTGATTGAAGTGGATGTTGAAGCCGTGAGCAAAGCACAGGATGTCGCCTTCTTTCATGTGCGGAGCAACCTGCTCTCTGTAGACCTTGGCAGCCAGCTCGTCCGGTACAAGCATCATTACGATATCGCCGGCTTCTGCAGCTTCTTCGATATCCAGGACTTTCAGGCCGGCGCCTTCTGCCTTTGCAGTGTGCGCTGAACCCGGACGAAGTCCGACGACGACGTTGCAGCCGCTTTCGTTTAGGTTCATGGCGTGTGCGTGGCCCTGTGAACCGAATCCGATGATGGCGATGGTCTTGCCATCCAGCATTCCTAAGTTACAATCCATGTCATAGTACTTTTTGATCATTTTTTTAACTCCTTTCAAAGGTGTAATAGTTACTTATTTATTCTTCGTCCAGGCCTCTGTCGCCGCGCCGGATGCCGGTGACGCCTGTACGGCAAACGTCGATCAGTTCATAGCAGTTGATCATGTTCATGAAGCCGTCGATCTTGGAAGAGCTGCCTGTGACTTCGACCACGAGACTCTTCTTTGACAGGTCGACGATCTTGCCGCGGAAGATATCGACGATCTCTTTGATCTCGGTACGTTCCTTCTTCGTGGCTTTGATCTTCAGAAGCAAAAGCTCTCTGTACAGGTCGTTTTCCTCCATGAGGGAGATCGACTTGACGAATTCCTGCTTGGCCGTCTGCGTAAAGATCTGGTTGAATTTGCGGTCATCGCCTGTGAGCACCAGGGTGATCCTGGTCAGTTTCGGGTCGTTCGTCGGTGAGGCGGTGAAGGAATCGATGTTGTAGCCGCGGCGCGCGTACAGTGAAGTCAGCCTTGCCGCAACACCGGCTTCATTTGTGACCAGCATACTGAAGACGCCGGTTCTTTCGTTGTTTTCCATTTTGTCCTCCTATCCTATCCTTATCCTATGATCATGTCCTCGACGGTTCCGCCTGCCGGGATCATCGGAAGGACGAATTCATCCTTGGCGATGTGGCAGTCGATCCATACGGGACGGTCAGTCTCTTTTAATGCTTTTGCAAAAGCATCCGCGAACTCGTCGGGGGTGTTTGCGGAATATCCCTTGGCGCCGAACGCCTCTGCCAAAGCAGGGAAGTTGGTCGCGCGCGCCGGGTCCGTGGAGGCGTGTCTGCCGTTGTAGAAGACGTCCTGCCACTGATAGACCATGCCGAGAACCTGGTTGTTCATGATGATCGTGATGATCGGCAGCTTCTGGCTCACCGCGGTGCAGGCTTCGTTCAGATTCATATGGAAGGAACCGTCTCCTGTGAAGTGGATGATCCTGCAGTCAGGCTGTCCGAAGCTGGCGCCGATCGCAGCGCCGTAGCCGAATCCCATAGTGCCCAGGCCGCCGCTCGTGATGAAGCGCTTGGTCTTCTGGTGACGCAGATACTGGGCTGCCCACATCTGGTGCTGGCCGACGTCTGTGACATAGACAGTATCCTTATCCGTCATGTCTCCCACGATGCCGATGATCTCGCTCGGATGCAGGTCGGCTGCCGCGCTCTTGACGTCGCCGGTCTTCGCCTTCCAGCCCATGGCCAGGCTGACCCATTCGCTGCGATCCTTCTCCTTGATTTTCGGGAGGAGGGCTGTCAGGAATTCCTTGACATCCGCCGCAACGCCGAAGTCTACGAGAACGTTCTTGTTGATCTCGCTGGCGTCGATGTCCACATGGATCTTCTGGGCTCTGCGTCCGAATCTCTCCGGATCGAGGGCGACTCTGTCGCTGAAACGCGCGCCCAGGGCGATCAGAAGATCTGCGCGGTCCATGGCCTTGTTCGCGGCGATGCTGCCGTGCATGCCGCCCATTCCCAGGCAGCGGGGGTTATCGTAACCGACACAGCCCGCGGACATGAGAGTGTATGCAGCAGGGCAGTCGGCTTTTTCCATCAGTTCGTTGAGCTCTCCGTCCGCGCCGCTTGCCGCTACGCCGCCGCCGCAGTAGATGACGGGGCGCTCTGAGACGTTGATCATGTCAGCCACCTGCTGGACCTGTTCCTCTGTAAAAGCCGGAGGATCGTTGACCGGCAGCGGTTTGCCCGGCTTGTAATTGATCATGGCAGCTGTCACGTCTTTGGTGATATCCACGAGGACGGGGCCTTTGCGTCCGCTGTTGGCAATGCGGAAAG
>CAMOXP010000152.1 GCA_946629205.1 uncultured Bacillota bacterium | reverse complement strand
TTCAGCAGGTTCTGGTCGATGGAATGGTAATCGTAGTGGGTCGTTACCACATCGGATTTCATATTGTTGGCCGGACGCTGCACCGGACAGAATTCGAAAATCTCATGGTCTCTCGGCACGACAACAACGCCGCCCGGATGCTGCCCCGTGGTGGCCTTGACGCCCTCGCAGCACTTCGCCAGTCTGTCCATTTCGTACTTGCTCACCTGCTGCCCCAGATCTTCGAAGTACTTCGCAACATAGCCGAACGCCTTCTTCTCCGCGACAGTCGAGATGGTCCCTGCCTTATATACGTTCTCCGCGCCGAAGATCTCTTCTACGTACTTCTGGGCAATGCCCTGATACTCGTTCGCGAAGTTCAGATCGATATCTGGTTCTTTGTTGGCCTCGAATCCCAGGAAGGTTTCGAAGGGGATCGTGAAGCCCTCTTTATTATACGGCGTTCCGCATACAGGACATACCTTGTCCGGCATGTCCACGCCGCAGTCGTATTCGCCCGTTTCGTCCCACTCGATGTTTTTGCAGTTCGGACACAGGTAGTGGGCGGGCAGCGGGTTGACCTCAGTGATGCCCGACATGGTCGCTGCGAAAGAGGATCCGACAGATCCCCGGGATCCAACAAGATACCCGGCTTCCATGGATTTGTTGACAAGCATTTCCGCGGACCGGTACATGACCGCATAGCCATTGTCGATGATGGAGTTCAGTTCCTTATCCAGCCTTTGCCGGATAACATCCGGAAGCGGGCTGCCGTACATGGCGGCCGCTCTGGTTTCACAGGCTTCCCTGAGATACTCCTCCGCGCCCTCGATGTGCGGCGGGAACTTGCCCTTCGGCACCGGACGGATGGGTTCCGTCATGTCCGCGATCAGATTCGTGTTCGTGACGACGACCTCGTATGCTTTTTCTTCGCCCAGATAAGAGAATTCCTCCAGCATCTCTTCTGTAGTCCGGAAGTACAGTCCCTGGCCGCTCTCCGCGTCCTTGAAATCCTGTCCTGCCAGAAGGATCCGCCGGTACAGCGCTTCCTCCTCGTCGAAGTAGTGGGCGTCACAGGTCGCTGCGACAGGCTTGCCCAATTTCTCTCCGAGGGCGACGATTTTGCGGTTGATTTCTTTCAGATCCTCATCGCTGTCCACCATGCCGTTATTGATCATGAACCAGTTGTTGATCAGCGGCTGGATCTCCAGATAGTCGTAGTAGGACGCGATCTTCTCGATCTTCTCCTCCGGTTCACCGTCCCGGATGGCCCGGTAGAGTTCACCTGCCTCGCAGGCGGAGCCGAGGATCAGTCCTTCTCTGTGCTCGTTCAGCACAGATCTGGGGATGCGCGGTCTGTAGTAGAAATAGTCGATATGGGACTTTGACACGAGCTTGTAGAGATTCTTCAGCCCGGTCAGATCCTTCACCAGAATGATGATATGATTCGTTTTGCGGCTTTTGTAGTCGATGGAGCCGTCCTCACGGATGAGACCCTCATCATCCAGCAGGTAACCCTCGCAGCCGTAGATGATCTTGATGTCCTTCGCCGCGCCTGCTGCGTCCGGGAATGACTGGACGACGCCGTGGTCCGTGATGGCAAGGGCCTTATGCCCCCAGCCTTCGACCCGCTTCACCAGATCCTTTGTGACGATGACCCCGTCCATGGCGCTCATCTTCGTATGGCAGTGGAGCTCCACTCTCTTCACAGGCGCCTCGTCCGTACGGTACTTCGCCTCCGTGATTTCGATGTTGTCAGCCATGACCGTCACTTCATTGTCATACCGGTCCCACTGGGCGTTCCCTTCGATCTTTACCGGAGATCCCTCAGGCAGATACTCTGCAAAATCATCCCATTTCTTGTTGTGCACAAAGGCTTTCACGCAAATGCTGGACTTCTTGTTTGTTACATAAAGACTGGCCAGCTTGCGGTCCTCGCTGATGGTCCTGGCCTCTTTGTTGAACAGTTCCCCTTCGAACGCGACGCTGCCGCTCTCGGAGTCGATTTCGTCCAGAGGCATGCATTCTCTGCTGATGGCGCTGCCCATGATGACATTGCCCTTAACAGGCTGGTATCCCTGACGTCTGCGGCGTTTGCCGCCTTTGCGGAAGGTGTGTCCTTCGCCGCCTGCTTCAGAGCTGCCGCTGCCGGCGTCTGCCCGTACCTTTTTCTTCACCGGCGCAGGCACCTCGGTCCCCAGCACGTTCTTATATTCGATGGCAAGGTCCACATCCCGGATGCCGGGCATGGAACGCTTGATATTTGTTCTGATGCGCTCCGCTGTTTCTTCGCTCACGACAAAATTAAGCTCCATCGCCATGCTCAGCACACGAGTGTCCCTGTCGATGGAAGCCTTTGTAACAGTTGCCTGGAGATGATCCGGATCAAACTCCGGTGTCTTCGAAAAATCGATCGATTCTCTGATGATCGTATCCATAGATGGTCAGTTCCCCTTTATCAGTCTCATTAACTCGTCCACAATATCCTCTTCCTTGACTTTTTTCACGATCTCGCCCTTTTGAAAAAGCAATCCCTCACCTTTGCCGCAGGCGACGCCGAAATCGGCTTCTCTGGCTTCACCCGGTCCGTTCACGGCGCATCCCATGACAGCCACTGTGAAATCATCGTCTGCTTCCTGCATGTCGGAAAGACGCCGCTCCACCTCCGTGGCGATCTTCTCCAGATCCACTTCCGTCCTGCCGCAGGTCGGACAGGCGACCACATTCGGTCCGTTTCTGCGAAGCCCCACAGCCGCCAGCAGTTCTCTGGCGAAATAGACTTCTTCCACCGGATCCGCCGTCAGAGAGATCCTCATGGTGTCCCCGATCCCGGCAAGCAGCAGCGCGCCGACGCCTGCCGCAGATTTGATCCGTCCTCTGGAAGGCGTACCTGCTTCCGTCACGCCGATGTGCAGCGGATAGTCCGACTTCTCATGCACGATCCTGTAGGCGTCGTAATTCATCTGCACATCCGAAGACTTGAGGGAGATCACGATATCCTCAAAATCGTATTTCTCCAGCAGCGCTACATTGCGGAGTGCGCTTTCTGCCAGCCCTTCCGCGGTCACCTTGCCGTATCTGGCGAGAATATCCTTCTCCAGGGATCCGCCGTTGACGCCGACGCGGATGGGGACATGACAGGCTTTGGCTTTGTCCACGACCGCCTTCACCTTCTCCTCGGAGCCGATGTTGCCCGGATTGATCCGGATCTTGTCGGCGCCTGCATCCATCGCCGCGATCGCCATCCGGTAGTCGAAATGGATGTCCGCCACCAGCGGCACGCGCGCGTGGCGCTTGACCTCACGGAAGCCTTCGACTGCGTCCTGATCCGGCACCGTCAGGCGGATGATCTCGCAGCCCGCTTCCTCCAGGCGCCGCACCTGAGCCAGACTTGCTTTTGCATCGGAAGTTCTGGTATTGCACATGGACTGGATGCTGACGGGAGCACCGCCCCCTATGTAAATGTCTCCAACTTTGACTTGT
>CAMOXP010000151.1 GCA_946629205.1 uncultured Bacillota bacterium | reverse complement strand
TGGTATCAGGCAAAGTGACAAGCGATTGACTTACATCTTTCAGTGGAATGATTCTCCTTTCGAAAGCAGGGCGTGTAACAGCGTCCTGTTTTCTTTTACAGATCTATGGCAAAGGAATGGGCTAAAGCATTCTATCATTCGCGTGCATGGCAGACGCTGCGGAAGCAGGCAATGATCCGGGATGGATTCACCTGCAGGATCTGCGGTGCCAGGGCGACGGACGTTGACCACATCAAAGAGCTGACACCTGACAACATCTCTGACAGAAACATATCACTAAATATAAATAACCTGCAGGCCTTGTGCCATGACTGTCATACGAAGAAGACCATGGAAGACAAAGGGAAAAAAATATCTGACTGCGACGACTCGTTCTACTTCGACGCCGACGGCCAGCTATCCCCCCGGGTGCCCTCTTGATACTTTGACCCCCTGGGACCGACGTGGGCCCAACGGAATTACTGACTTTATGATTTTTTCAGCCGGTGTAGTCAGATTAGGACAAATATGGAGAAATTTGAACAGATTCTCTCAAAAGAAGACAGAGAGAAGCAAATCAAAAAGAATAAAAAGGGCATCCTGGCTGCTCTGGCTGACGTTGACAAAGAGACGCTGAAGCTGTACAGCCAGCTGATCGACGACGCTGCATCCTATGCCTGCGCAATCTACGAGTGCAATCTGCTCTACATGCGGGACGGGATCGCGGAATACTACCAGAACGGCGAAAACCAGTGGGGCGTGAAAAAGAGCGTGGCAGCAGAGCTGCGGACGAAGTACACGGCAACATACCAGAAGCTGATCATCCAGCTTGCCGGTCTGCTTCCGTCTGAGGATGAGAAGGCAGCAGCTGCCGAGCTCATGGAGTTCATCAATCAGGAATGAACTGGCCGAAAGAGTACCTGGCGAAGATCCGCTCCGGTGAGATCCCGGCATCTGCAAAGATCCGGGCCGTGTATGAGAGGGAATGCGCATGGATGGACGCCCCGCCTGCAGGCTTCCCGTATTATTTTGATGAGGCAGCAGGGCAGAGGCATATCGATTTTATGCAGAAGTTCTGCCGGCAGTCGAAGGGCAAGGCCGGAAAGAAGCTGATCCGCTTCGAGCTGTTCCAGCTCGCCAAGATGCAGCTGATCTTCGGCTGGCTGCATAAGGGCACCGACCTCCGCCGGTTCCGTGAGGTCATCGACCTGCGAGGCCGGAAGTGCGGAAAGAGTACCGAGACGGCAGCAGTCCTCCACGACATGCTCCTGAATGACCATGAGAACGGTCCGGAGATCTACTGCGCCGCAAACTCCCGCGACCAGGCGGATCAGGTCTTCTCCGAAGCTGTCAACATGCGTTTACAGTCTCCGGCACTCCGTAGCCTGGAACGCAAACGGCAGTCTGACATTTACTGTCAGATGAACTTCGGCAAGATCAAGAAGCTGGCGGCAAAGACCGACAACCTTGACGGCCTGAATGCTTCCTTCGTGTGCCAGGATGAGATCCACGCACAGAAGGACTCAAAACTATATGACGTGCTTGTACAGTCTCAGGCAGAGCGTGAGCAGCCTCTGTACTGGATGATCACGACAAACGGCTTCCTCCGGGAGGCCTTTTTTGATGACAGATACGAGTACGCCTCCCACGTTGCCATGTGGGACGAGGGATATCACGATTACACGGTGCTGCCTCTGCTCTATGAGCTGGACAGCCGTGAAGAATGGACGGATCCCGAATGCTGGGAGAAGGCGAATCCGGGACTCGGCAAGATCAAGAGTATCGAGACGCTGAAGTCCCATGTCGAGAGGGCGAAGCGTGACCCGAAGTTCCTCCCGACGGTGCTGACGAAGGACTTCAACATCCCGGAGAACACGAACGAAGGTTGGTTGACGTATGAGGAAGCCGTCAACACGGAAGTCGTGCCGATGGAAGCGCTCGAACACTCTTATGCCGTCGGCGGATGTGATCTGTCGGCAACTACGGACCTCACCTGTGCGACCCTCCTGATCATGAAACCGGGAGACGAACGATATTATGTGCTGCAGAAATACTTCATCCCGGAGAGCAAGCTGGATCCAGTGGATGAAAAGCACCGGACCGACAAGGAAGCCCCATACAAACTGTGGGCTGAACGCGGATGGCTGAAGATCTGCACCGGCGCGACGGTGGATTATAACGACGTCACGCAGTGGTTCGTCGATATGGTGAAGATCCACGACATCCGGCCTTTGTGGGTCTGCTACGATGCAGCGCTTTCGGGATACTGGGCGCCGCAGATGACGGAGATCGGCTTCGTCATGGAGAAGATCCGGCAGGGCCCGTTCACATGGACGTATCCGATGAAGCTGCTCAAGGGTGCATTTGAGGAGCACCGAATAATCTATCAAAACAATCCGATGCTGAGATGGTGCCTGCTGAATACGGCAGTCAAATCTCTGAATAAAGACGGCATCGAATCAATACAGCCGGTGAAATCGGCAAGTAACCGGAGGATCGACGGAATGGTCAGCCTCCTGAATGCATGGACGGGACTGCAAAATCATTCCGATGAGATCATCCCGTACCTGAGGTGACGATATGGGATTTTTATCTAATTTTATCAAAAGCCTGACGGGTCAGACGGCGTACATATCCGGGTACGGGACCAGATCGGTCAACTATAACACCGACGCCAGCCGTGACGCGACCTGCGTGGCGATCCTGGACACGAACGCGACGCACATCTCCCGCGGTCAGGTCGTGCATGTGCTGAAGGATCAGGATGGACGCATCCGGGAGATCAAGAGAAGCTCCGATTATACGAAGCTCTTCGCCCGTCCGAATCCGATGATGACGGCGCAGGAATTCAAATACGCGATGGCATGGCAGGCGCAGGTGACGAACACGGCATTCGCCTGGATCCGGTGGGACGACAGGATGCGCCCGGTCGAGATCTGGCCGCTCGTTTATCTTGAGTTTGAGATCCGGCAGTTGGTCGGGAGATCCGGCTATGCCGTAGTCCTTCGGACGCCTGAGGGTGAGCGTGTGACCGTCAGCATGGAGGACCTTGTGGTCCTTCGGAGAAAATACGACGGCGCGACCTACATGTCCCAGGGCAACGAGGCCCTGAACGGCTCCCTGGAGATGGTACAGAGCATGTACGCATCACTGCAGAAGGCCATGGACGTCTCCAACAAGATCCACGGACTGTTCACACAGAAGAATGCCATGCTGGCGACAAAGTCTGCAGAGAAGGCACAGGAGGATTTCACGAAGCGCATCCAGGCCGCAGATAAGTCAGGCGGCATCGTGGCCCTCGACGCAACGGAGGCCTACACGCCTCTGAGTGTTTCCACCTGGGCGACCGATGCGGACCAGATGAAAGAGCTGGAGAAACGGCTGTACACCTTCTGGAGGACCCCGGAAGAGGTCGTGAAGAACACCGCGCCGGAACAGACCATGATGAACTACTTCGACGCCATCGTCGAGCCCTTCTGGGAAGAGATGGGCGAAGC
>CAMOXP010000150.1 GCA_946629205.1 uncultured Bacillota bacterium | reverse complement strand
CTGGAACAGAAGGTAAACGAACTGTATGAACTGTCTTACGGACGGTCATTCGAAAGAGATGAACTCGGGTATTAACAGATATGGAAAAAGAATATTTGCTGTTTGCTGTGTGGTGCTGATTGTACTGCTGCAGGTTGTTTTTGTAGTGCCTGCAGGAGCGAAAACAACTGCGGGAGAAGAGCTTGAGGTAAGGGTCCAGTATGAGGGAGAACGAGGAGGAAAGATTAGGACAATCGCGGTCTTTTCAAATGCTGATCTGGAGGCGATGGGAGCGCATAACCAGATGTTTTCCAACATTACTCGTGTTGGAACAGTCATGCATTCCGCGGCTTACTGTATTGAACTGGAGCGGATTATTGAAACAGCGGGAATCGACCTTGATTCTGTGAAGTCGTTTACGTTCAGAACAAGTGATGGATACACAATGACCTTCAACGGCAGCGACTATCTCGGTACAGCCGGATGGTATTATCCTGAGCTGAGCAGGCTGTCTGATATTATCAAAACAGGTAACGACGAAGGACTGGTTCAACTTGAGTCTGGAGCTCTTGAGGGCGGGAATATGCACAGCAATGCCGTGCTTGCTTTGAAATCGCATAGTCTCAAGGGATTAAACAGGCCGCCGGAGTATTCAAAAATGACCGCGACCAAATCGTATCGTTTCTTCACTGGTCAGACCGACCTGTCATACCTGAGATATGAGGATGAGGAAGGAAACGAGGCGTTTCATCCGACGACGGAAGATGACATTACTGCATGGGACTCGGTGAAATACATCTATGGCGTGGACATTGTGCTCAAAGGCACGCCCCCTCTCGACGGAATCAGCCTGGAGGTCATTGGTGATGACATGAAAGTCGGAAGTCAGGTACAGGTACAGGTAACCTTCGAGGGCGATACGCTGGGAATCTTCAGCAGCAGCGATGTGACCTGGTCCAGCAGCGACGAATCTATCGCCACAGTTGACAAGAACGGTGTTGTGACCATCTTAAAAGCGGGCGAGGTCACGATTACCGCAGAAGCAGCTGGGCACACAGCTTCCGTAACAATCGGCATAGATGGGGAGGAAGCATCAGGCGAGGACAAAACCAAAACAGGCAACAACGAAAAAGACGATAAAGATAAGAAAGACAAAGACAATCCGGACAAAGTCAAAGCTACTACAAAAGCAACAAAGCCTGCGAAGGAATCGACTACAACTACCACTACCACGAAGCCAAGAGCATATAAAAAGCCGGATTTGAAGGAAGAACAAAAGGAAGATAAGAAGAAAGTGTTCATAGCCAGGGAAATCAGCATCGGAAAAGAGATCAAACAGGATCCGAAGGAGGCCGAGATGTCCGTCAGTGTGAAATCCGATGCGCAGGTGCTCGCAGAAGTGGAGGCCTATGATAAGAAAATCGTAACAGGATCAGCTGCAGCCGCGCTTCTTGCCTGCAGCGGCGGAGCGATATTCAGGATCCGAAGGTTCCGAATCGACATGGGCCACGGCATCAAGTGGAAGAAATAGCGAATAAAAAAGCAGTATAAAACAAAACGGAGGTGCAGTTTTGGTATCAGAAGCAGTAAAAGATATTTTGAGAGCGATCAGCAGCGGTCTGCAGATTCCGACAATCATAATCCTGATCATTTTGATCCTGGCCATGGTCGTCATTCTGGGTAGTTTCATCGCGGAATACTTCACGGAAAGGAAATCACTGACCGTTAACATCACGGAACTGGTGGATCAGATCCAAGGGAAAAACACTACCGAAATGATTGCGGTCATTGACGGAAGCAATCTGCTGAAACGACAGAAGGCGGCGGCATTGGAACTGATCAAAAGGATCAATTATTCCGACAACACCCGGGAAGCGCTGGCCAGACAGATGTTGTCAGACGAGGAGAGCGTTTACGCGAGACGGACGAAGATCACAGATATTATCGCCAGAGTCGCCCCCATGTTCGGCCTGATGGGAACATTGATTCCGCTCGGTCCGGGCCTGATCGCGCTGGCGCAGGGAGATACAAAAACACTGTCCGATTCCCTGCTCGTTGCTTTTGATACGACTGTAGCGGGACTTGTGAGTGCGGCAGTTGCGTATATCATTTCCGGCGTGAGAAAAAACTGGTATGAGAAATACATGGTTGGTCTGGAAACCATTATGGAGTCGATCCTGGAAGAGCAGACCAAAACAAGAAAGAAAGCCTACCAGAGGCTCAAGGCGCAGCAGGAACAGGCAGGTAAGGCAAGTCCGTATGCGAGACAGGAGGGCAACTATGCGGGTCACAAGGAATAAAGGACGGCTTCGTGTGCGTCGTACGGATAATGAATTCAATCCTATGGAGGGCGTCGGAAACATGGCAGACGCCATGCTCGTCTTCGCCTGCGGTCTTATTGTAGCTTTGATCTTGAGCTGGAACGTAGATGTTACCGATCAGGGAATCCAGAAGGTCAAGGAGAAGAAATACGAAGTCAATAACATCGAAGACTCAGCGGTCGAAGTAATCGGAGACGAAAAGAATCTGGAGGAAATGGGTACCGTATACAGAGATCCGGAGACAGGGAAATATTATGTTGTGGAAGATTAAAAAAGCATGGGCTGCTTTTGCATTGGCAGCAGCTGTACTCTGTCTATGCGGATGCGGAACCGATGACATCGATATCAGCGGATATGCAGACGACGAAATCGTTCTGGCGGGCATCGCGGAAAAAGATGTGGTCATCACCATCAAAGATCTGAAAGCTATGGATTGCGTCACGGTCAAAACCGAAAGCACTAGCGACAAGATCGGCAAGGTCAGGGCTACTGGTCCGAAGCTGGAAACGGTGTTGGCACAACAGGGAGTCGCGCTGGAGGATGTCAGTAAGATCACCTTCCACGGCAGAGACAAGTACGACTACTCCCTGAAGAATGACTATATCATGGAGCACGACATCATCCTGGCCTTCGGTATCGACGGGGAGCCTCTGGACGAAGAGAGCGCGCCCTGCAGGATCATTATTCCCAAATCAGATTCCGCTTATTGGATCAGGCTGCTGGACAGAATCGAATTCGAATTGAACTAGGAGCATACGGAGCATATCTGGAGACATATAATGGCAGCAAAAGCATCAAATACAAAAGCAGCAAAACGGGACTACATTATTCTAGGTAGCGGCATTGCCGGAATGGCGGCCGCGGAGGTGATACGGGAGCATGACAAAAAGGCGGAGATCCTCATGGTTTCCGCGGAGGAGGAACTGTGTTTCAACCGGCCCATGCTCATCAATGAATTCGCACTGGACGGGTCCGGCCGCGTTCTGTTCGAGCAGCAGCAGAACTGGCCTTTGCAGGCAGGCGTGGAAGTTAGTCTGGGTACAGGAATTGAGGCAATCGATTTGGCGGCAAAGACCATTTCTTTGGCGGATGGTTCGATGTGGAGCTACGGCAAGCTGATCTACGCCCTCGGCGCCCGAGTCTTCATCCCCCCGATCTCGGGAGCGGACAGAGACAATGTGTTCACGATCAGGACCCGGGAGGATATGCGGCA
>CAMOXP010000149.1 GCA_946629205.1 uncultured Bacillota bacterium | reverse complement strand
CGCTGAAAGATTTTGCGAAGCGTGACGAGGTCGTCGTCGCGACGAAATTCCTTCCCCGTACGATGGAAGAAATCGAACAAGGCGTCAGCGGGCAGCAGCACATAGAGAATATGATCAACACCAGTCTTAAGAACCTCGGGATGGACTACGTGGATCTGTACATCTATCACATGTGGGACTGGAACACCCCGATCGAAGACATCATGGAAGGACTCGACCGCGCCGTGAAGGCGGGCAAGACCAGATACATCGGGATCTCCAACTGTTTTGCGTGGCAGCTCGCAAAGGCAAACGCCCTGGCAGAGAAGGAAGGATTTGCGAAATTCGTTTCCGTTCAGGGACACTACAATCTCATATTCCGCGAGGAGGAACGCGAGATGGTGCCGTACTGCGAGGAAGAAAATATCGCGCTCACGCCATACAGCGCGCTGGCCAGCGGCAGGCTTTCGAGACTGCCCGGAGAGAGCGGAACGAAGCGCGCCGAAGAAGATGCTTACGCGAAGTTCAAATACGACGCGACCGCGGAGCAGGACAACGTGATCATCAGCCGTGTGGCAGAACTGGCGGAGAAGCACGGCGTCAGCATGACAGAGATCTCTCTGGCGTGGCTGCTCACGAAGGTGACATCGCCGGTCGTCGGCGCGACGAAGCTCCATCACATCGAAGGCGCAGCAAAGGCAGTCGATTTGGAGCTGTCCGGCGAAGAACTGGCATATCTTGAGGAACCGTATGTTCCGCATCCGCTTGCAGGAGTCATGGCGCAGAACAAGTCTGCGGCAGCAAAGGAAGAACACGTGTGGTCAACAGGAGACCAGAAGATAGGAAGATAGGGAGGAATAAAAATGAGTGAGAAGATCGTACAGACAGCAGGAAGAGAGCAACTAGGAGAATTCGCGCCCATGTTCGCGCATCTCAATGACGATGTGCTCTTTGGTGAAGTATGGAATGAGAAAGCAATCGATGTGAAGACCAAGTGCATCATCACAGTCGTTTCCTTGATGGCATCCGGAATCACGGATTCATCCTTGACATACCATCTTCAGAACGCAAAAGCGCACGGGATAACGAAGGACGAAATCGCTGCTATTATCACACATGCAACGATGTACGTTGGCTGGCCAAAGGGCTGGGCAGTGTTCCGCCTCGCGAAGGAAGTCTGGAATGAAGACATCCCGGAACTCACAGAGAAGGATCAGTATCAGAACAGTATCTGTTTCCCGATCGGGGAGGCAAACCCATACGGGGAGTTCTTCGTAGGGCAGAGCTACCTCGCGCCGGTTTCAACGGAGCAGGTTCCTGTATTCAATGTGACATTCGAGCCCGGGTGCCGCAATAACTGGCACATCCATCACGCCAAGAGCGGCGGCGGCCAGATGCTGATCTGCATCGGCGGCAGAGGTTATTACCAGGAATGGGGCAAAGAAGCAGTTGAGATGACGCCCGGAACAGTAATCAATATCCCGGCTGAGGCCAAGCACTGGCATGGGGCCGCGCCGGATTCATGGTTCTCACATCTCGCGATCGAGGTTGAAGGAGAAGAGACAAGCAACGAGTGGCTTGAGGCTGTCTCGGAAGACGATTACAACAAACTGAAGTAGAAGGAGCGAACTATGAGAAAGATACTTTTGGTTCTGTTGACACTTTGCCTGACGATCGGACTGGCGGCATGCGGAGGCAGCAGCACTTCTAATGAGACCGCCGAGACAGACACCGGATCCGTGGCAACGGAAGAACCAACCAGTGAAACGGAAGGGAACGACTCCGGGAACGGTACACTTGTTGTGTATTTCTCTGTTACGGGAAATACCAGAGGAGTAGCGGAAAAAATCGCCGACATCACCGGTGCGGATGTATATGAAATCAAAGCAGCAGAAGAATACACAAACGAAGACATCGACTATGACAATAAAGACAGCCGTACAACTCACGAGCAGAATGATTCGTCTGCTCGCCCTGAAATCAGCAGCGAAAAATTATCGCTTGAAGGATATACAACCATCTACATCGGATATCCGATCTGGTGGGGACAGGAGCCGCGCATTATGGATACCTTTGCAGAAAGCTATGACTTTGACGGTATCACAATGATTCCGTTCTGCACATCGGGCAGCAGCGACATCGGAGAGAGCGGACAGAACCTCGCTGATCTTGCGGGAAGCGGCAACTGGCTCGAAGGAAAGAGATTCGACGGCGGCGCTTCAGAAGATGAAGTCCGCACATGGATCGACGGATTGCAATAACACTGCGGAGAAGCGAAATGACAAAAATGCCTTGGGAATACTGCGCTCCTGAGGCTTTTTTGATTATATGAACAAATACGGTTAGACATGACTAACCGAAACGTTTATAATGAGGTTAGTTACGGCTAACCATTATTAGGATCAGAAGCAAAAGCAAAAGCAGTCTTGCTGGGAGAGCCCAGACTGCTCGAAGGAAGGAAATAAAGGAGAAACGAGATGGGATTGTATAAAAAATTTGTAAGTCAGACCAGAAAGCCGGAGGGCGTACTGGGCAAGATGATGCTGAATGGAATGAACAGCGGTCATGCTAAGGTGGCAGACTGGGGAATGGATCATCTGAATGGAGTAGAGGAGAGGGATATAACATGTTTGTCGGACAGGTCGTCGCGGGACTCCTGATCCCGTTCGTGGGTACAACAGCAGGAGCCGCCTGCGTGTTTTTTATGAAACGGGATTTCAGCAGAAATGTGCAGCGGGCGCTGACAGGTTTTGCAGCAGGTGTCATGGTCGCAGCTTCCATCTGGAGTCTTCTGATTCCGGCGATGGAGCAGGAAATCAGGATGGGCAGGTGGGCGTTCGCCCCTGCGGTCATCGGCTTTTGGCTGGGCATCTTATTCCTGCTTTTGCTGGATCATGTCATCCCGCATCTGCACAGACATCCGGATCAGGAGGAGGGACCGAAAAGCAGCTTGACCAGATCTACCATGCTGGTGCTGGCGGTGACGCTGCACAACATTCCGGAAGGAATGGCGGTCGGCGTCGTCTACGCAGGTTATATCAGTGGAAATGTCATGATCACCGCCGGAGGAGCGATGGCGCTGTCCCTTGGCATTGCGATCCAAAATTTCCCGGAAGGGGCGATCATCTCCATGCTGCTTCTGGCAGCGGGGCGCAGTAGGGGAAAGGCATTTGCAAGCGGGATGCTTTCCGGCGCTGTAGAACCTGCCTTTGGCGCGCTGACCATTGTCCTGGCCAGCCTTATCGTGCCGGCGCTTCCGTATCTGCTGGCATTTGCCGCGGGCGCAATGTTCTACGTCGTGGTAGAGGAACTGATCCCTGAGATGTCAAGCGGAACACACTCTCATACAGGAGTCGTGCTGTTCGCAGTCGGATTCACACTGATGATGGCACTGGATGTGGCGCTGGGATAAGAGAACTGACCGCAGATTATAAATAGCAGTGATTCGTCATTTGATTAGACTGATTTGACACAGGAGGGACGTTGCGCCGAGCAGCGTCCTTTTTTCATATACGTTTCCCCGGCAAATAAGGATTTGTC
>CAMOXP010000148.1 GCA_946629205.1 uncultured Bacillota bacterium | reverse complement strand
TTGCTGGAATTTCGGATCTGCTATTTCTGTATCGAGGGATCCAGGAAGTTCGTGATATTCTCGAGCGCTGTCTTCCTGTCGCCTTTTTCAAAGGCGTAGATGATCATATTCTGATCCGGGAGCTTCGCTGCGATGAAGTCGTTTTCGGTGGACTTGAGGCTGACGGAACTTTCGACCGGGCCTGTCTGCGGAACGCAACCGGTAAAGAATGTCACCAGATTGCTGTTTGGATCAGAGTTCCACAGGCGTCCGCCTCTTTTGAAATCGTATTTCGTGCTGCACAGTCCGGCGGTTGTCTCATATTCAGCTGACAAACTGTCCAGATAGCTTTCGCCCCGCGCACGTATGCCAACAGAAATGACCAGTTCGCCTTTTTGTGTGTTTGCTGATTTGAGATATGAGGCGGAATAGATGACACCCGATTCCTCGTCCTGTTCGCATACGCCGGTGTTGAGCGTGTACATGAGGCTGATCAGACCAGTCGCAACATCATCGCTGAGTACTTTTTCAGGCATATCGGTTTCTTCCATTGTATATTCGAATTCCGATTCCAGATCCTCGAATTTTTCCTGAATGTTTTCAAAGGATTTCTCGAATCTCGACTGGAAGCTTTCTATGTGATTTGAATCGACGACTACGACAGCACTAGCGTAGTAGGGGGTATACCCCTCATTTGCCTTGCTCTCGAAAGAAGCGATATCAAAGAGTTTGCCGCTGCTTTTGCCGGATGCCAGGAAGCCGCCGATCACATTGATCGGGTTCGGATAGTTGCTGTCTTTGCCGAAATCAAAGGGATCTGTGTATTCCGCAGGCATGGAGAGTTTGATCTCAAAGGCTTGCGCGTAATTGGATTCGGTCAGTTTGCCGGAACGATGAAAAGTGCTGACAGCAGCTACAGGACCGGATGTCAGGATGTTGTTGTTGCTGCCCTTGCTGAGATTGATCAGATTATCGCAGGAAAGATATTTTTTAGGGATCTCATTAATACCGGCGAACTGATCACCTACGGTTTCGGATATTGCCAAAAGTATGTCACCGTGTTCCACCGGTCCGAGAAGGGAGGTCTGCGCTGTTGTAATCACTCTCTTGTTCTTAGAAGCACTCTCCGTGTTGAAACCGCACAGGAGAAGGCAGGAAGGTTCGTCATCATACCCGGACGTGGCGCTGTTCTTCAGCACAAGGGAGTGCTCTCCCTTATATGCGATCTCGATGCTGCTTGCCTTTGCCCAGTTTTCCATGTAATTGTTGAAATCAGAAAAACTGCAGGGTTCTTCTGTAAAGGCTTCGCTGAAGGAATCTTCGTTCAGACTCAGAAATTCCCGGAGCTCGCCGCTTCGGTCCATTTCACTGCAGCCGGAGAGGGAGAGAGAAACAGCAAATATAAAGCACATGATAAAAGGAAGTAATCGTTTCATCTTGATTTCTCCTTGAGTAAGACTGATTCTGTAATTATAATGACATTATACATCACAAAAGCTTCAGATGTGTTAAAAATACGTTAAGAGTTGGTGAGGAAAACAGGAGACGGTAACAGAAAGATGACAGAAAAGCGTACAAGAATAGAAACAGAACACTACATTATAAGAGATGTCTGCTTCAGTGATTATGAGTCTTTCGCGGTTTGGGAAGTCGATCCGGACATGACCCGGTACTTTGCACTGGATAAGGACAGAACCTACGAAGATGTCGTAACGGAGGGTTTTGCGTTCCGGGAGGACAAGAGCGTGATGGATCTGACCATCACGGATAAGGAGAACGGGAAGCCTTTGGGCAGAGTAATCATCTCCAGGATCGAGCCACACTACAAGTCTCTGGATATCACGAAGATCTATGTCGGAGGCGACATGCGGGGAAAAGGTATAGGAAAAGAGACCCTTCTGGGACTGCTTCGCTATTTTTTCGTGGAACAGGGCATGCAGCGGGTAACTCTGGATTATTTCACCGGCAACACAAGAGCTGCGGCATTGTACAGAAACCTTGGATTTGTGGATGAAGGAATCGCCAGAAACGCTTGCTCAAAGGACGGCGTATATTACGATCTGAATCTGATGTCCATCCTCAGAGACGAATATTTCGAGAAGTACGGAGGCAGATAATAACAGGAAGTATATACCAGTCCGCTGGTATAAAAGGCTTCGCGTCTCGTCGACATAATAATTGATACGGAAAACCTTGTTTTTTTCAGGGTTTTCTTGTATTTTTGATGGATTTCTTATTGACGGGTAGAATATTTTGTGTATAATTGCTCATGTACGCAAAATAAACCACAAGATATAGTTTATCAATTGTTTATCAAAATTGTTTATCAATAGTGAGGACGGGAAATGAGTGAAATCAAACAAATCATCAAGAGAGACGGCAGAACTGTCGACTTCGATATCTCTAAAATATCAGACGCTATATACAAGGCAGCAGAGGTCCTGGGAGGACAGGACAGAGATACATCGAACTATCTGGCGCGTCAGGTCGAACTCTACCTTATAGAAGTACGCCACAATGAGATCCCTACGGTTGAGCAGATCCAGGACGCAGTCGAGAAGGTTCTGATCGAGAATGGACACGCAAGGACCGCGAAGGAGTTCATCCTCTACAGAGCGGAGCGTACCAGGGTCAGAGACATGAACACAAGGCTCATGAAGACTTATGAGGATCTGACCTTCAAGGACGCGAAAGACAACGACACCAAGCGCGAAAACGCTAATATCGACGGCGACACAGCTATGGGAACCATGCTCAAATACGGTTCTGAAGGCGCTAAGCAGTTCTACGAAATGTTCGTACTCAAACCTGAGCACGCCAAGGCGCACAGAGAAGGCGATATCCATATCCACGATATGGACTTCCTGACGCTTACCACGACTTGCTGCCAGATCGACATCGAAAAGCTCTTCAAGGGAGGATTCTCGACAGGCCACGGCCATCTGAGGGAGCCGAACGACATCCAGAGCTATTCCGCGCTGGCATGCATCGCGATCCAGTCAAACCAGAACGACCAGCACGGCGGGCAGAGTATTCCTGACTTCGATTACGGCATGGCCAACGGCGTCGTGAAAACCTACAGGAAGCTCTACTGGACGAACGTAGGGAAAATGCTCAATCTGCTCTTCGATATCGAAGAAGGCGTTGAGAACATGAAAGCCATCGGCAAGGAAATCATGGAAGAACACGATCTTTGGCCGATTCTCGCCGACGACAATGGATATAAGGAAATCGAGGCACAGTATCTGGAGAAGATCATAGACGCCAAGTATATCCCGACCATCCAGAAGAAGGCAACGAAATACGCCAATGAGGAAGTCGACAGAGCGACCTATCAGGCGATGGAGGCGTTTGTGCACAATCTGAACACCATGCACTCCAGAGCAGGCGCGCAGGTACCGTTCTCATCCATCAACTTTGGAACGGATACAACACCGGAAGGCAGAATGGTCATCAAAAACATCCTGCTGTCGATCGAGGCGGGACTCGGGAACGGTGAAACGGCTATCTTCCCGGTCAGCATCTTCAAGGTCAAGGAAGGCATCAACTACAATCCGG
>CAMOXP010000147.1 GCA_946629205.1 uncultured Bacillota bacterium | reverse complement strand
TCGCGGCGATCGTGCCGGCGTTTTCCATCATCTGATAGTATGACAGACCGGATGCATCGGTCGCTCTTTCGAGTTCCTTCATCCGGTCACAGCTTACATAATAATCGCTCATTGTCATTGTTTCCTTTGTTTGTTCTTTTCCCTTTTCATCCGCAAGCGCATCCACTGTGTACTATTCCCCCTGCGGCCAATATACGCAGTAGCATGGATAGTACTCGCCCATGTAGACCCAGACTGTATCGCCCATTTGGAGCTTTGTCTTTTTGTCAGAGAAGTAGAGATCAGGAATGAACAACTTGACCGTCGTGCGCTTCTTGCCCTTGAGCAGGACGCCCTCTTTTGTCGGTTCCGCCCTGAACGCATCCAGCTTGGTGCGGAAATTTTCGATTCCCGTTTCCTTGCCGAAGTGATCAGCGAACTCCTCTACATCTGCATAGACAACATTGTCCGGATCCTGGAACCAGCCGAATCTCATCATAGTTTTACCTCCTTGCTGATGCCAGTTGTGATGCTTTTGCTTCTGACTGCATGGTACATAGACACAGCGAAAAAGTCAAGCGACTAACTGCGTGGACAAATGGACCTGCGCATACTATAATGCAGGAGAGACCTAACAGAAAGGAACGGCTATGACTGAAAAGAAAGAAATCGAACTGAAGCCTGTCGTTGTGCGTCCGAAATTCGCAGACATCGATGTGATCGACAACCTGGAGGAAGGCGGCCGCAAACGCTGCAGCATCACAGTGGATTATTCAGAATACGACGTGAAGGCGCTGATCCGGGAAGGTTTGGATCTGGACGGCGCCATGGCCCATTACAAAGAACGCATCACGTATATTGTGAAGCGTTATCTTCTGACGGACTTTGAAGCGCGGAACGGATGGGAGGAAGTTCTGAACGCCATCCGGCCGTACGTGGAGAAGTACTACAACTAGATGCTCATGAAGATGCTGACCAGCACAGGTACAGCCGCTGACAGAACGACACCGTTTACGAAAGAGTAAACGGCGATGCTGCTGTCGGTGGCTTTTTCAACGAGCGGAAGACAGACGTCCATGGAAGACGCTCCCGGCAAACAGTAGCATTCGATGTACCCCAGGTGCCTTGCGCAGACGGGGATCAGCAGGATCCCGATGACTTCGCGGATCACGTTATGCATGAACGAGATCGCGCTCACCTGCAGAGAGTAGTCCACCAGCATGGCCGACGCCAGCGAGTACCACCCAAGCCCGGATCCGATGCAAAGGCCATCCTGCGCGCCAAAAGGCAAGAACAGAGATGCGATGACGGATCCCAGCATCATCGCGCCAATCGAAACAAACGGGAACACAACCACGCGCCATCCGGCGCTTTTGAAATTTTTGGCGAGAGTTCCTTCTGTTCCAATGTCGATTCCGACGAGCACCAGCAGCATGCAGAGTGTGATCGTCAGCAGATTCCCGACCTGTGCGATGAACCCGTCCGGCAGGAAAAGATAGCCTGCAGCGATCCCCACCGCGACAAATACAACGATGATCAGCGTCAGGCTGTTCAGTTTCGGTTTCGCAGCCTCGCCGGACCCGGATTCTGCCGCGGCTTTTCTCGCTTCGCCGCGCCTGCCGTACCGGTCGAATCCCATGAGCCTGCGGACGATCGTAAACGCCAGCACCGTCACGAGCATGACGATGAGGGTAAAGACAAACGAAATCAGTCCAATCGTACCAAGAGACGAAACGATCTCGTCACTGGCACCGATCCGGCTTCCCATCAGAAATACGAGTATGATTATGACGAGGGTCTGGAGGTCTCCGACCCACTTCCAGCTTTTATTCTGTTTTTTGAGCCTCGCGCCGATGAAATATCCTGCTACCGTTACGGCGAGGTATAGCAATAAATACGTCAAGTCTGTTCTCCTCGATTCGGCGGCGTCACCGGCTTTTGATGCACCACCAAGTCACTGTTGCGATAATGATCACTGCCCCCGCAAGGGCGAATGGTCCCGGTACTTCTCCTATGAAAATGGCGACCCAGACCGGGTTGAGCAGCGGCTCCAGCATACCGATGAGAGAACATGCCAAGGGCGGACAGTCTCTGGATGCGATTCCATAAAGAACGTACGGGATGCCCAGCTGGAACACGCCCAGTATTATAACATACAAAATCTCGATCGCCGCAACTTCTTCTGTTTGCGGCAGTCCGACCGGCACGCCGATCATCAGTGTAATCATGTGGGCGATCAGGATCCCGCTCATGCGCGTCGCGTCGTCATCACCGCCCCGCCCGACCATCACGAACATCTGCCCCAGCGTCACGCCGGCCAGGATCCCGAGGATGTTTCCAAGCAGATTCCCGGGTGACAGCTGATCCAGAAAGAACAGCACCATGCCGCCCATCGTGATGCACACGACCAGGATGTCCTGCTTTTGCATCTTCTCCTTAAAGATAATTGCTGAAATGAGCAGGATGAAAATCGGCGCGGTGTACTGGAGCACGATGGCGTTAGCAGCCGTCGTCAGCTTGTTGGCAATGGTGAACAAGGTCGCGGAACAGCCCAGTCCCACTCCCGCGAGAAGTGAGTACCGATTCAGTTTGAACCGCGTGCGCGTCGCCGCCATGTACAGAGCCATGATGCTCCCGGAGATCCCGCTGCGCACGCCCGCGATGAGGAACGGATTCCAGGAAATCAGTTTGATGAAGATCCCGCCCAGGCTCCACATAGCAGCCGTGATCACCATCAGGAGCATCGCTCTGTTTTTTCTCTTCCGGTCAGTCAGTTGTTCCGTCATTGCCGCGTGCTCCCATGATACATTCTGTTAATTGCTCTGTGGTAGAGTTCGATGCCGGCGTAGATCAGTCCGATCACGACCAACGCAAATACAAGATAGCCTGCCAGATACCACTTGTCTCCGGTCACCTCTGCGATCCACGCTAAAGGAGTTCCCTTCAGCGGCCAGTTGACGAACATGTAGTTGCAGTCTGCAATGCGGTCAAACACGTAGACCGGCACGCCCGCGCAAATCAAAAAGATCCACGGGTAATGGGCGTGGCGGATGCTGAGGCGCGTCCACCCGCTCTTCACCATCAGGATCGGATAAAGCAAAAGCATCCCGTGCCAGGCGTACCCGTACAGGTTCATGAAATTGAAAACCGGATAAAGGTGAGCCCAGTCGGGAAATAATAACGCCGCAATCGTTCCCGGCAGGATGAGGACGCAAGCAATCTCTCCCCAGATCATCCGCCACCGGTCTGTCCTGGCAAGAGACGCCGCGATAAAAACGAACAGGCCCAAACTGCACAGGTGCAGAGGCAGATAGCCTACGCCGAAATGCCCGGATTGAATCAGGAACCCGTCTTTGAAGAGTTCCAAACAGACCATGACCCAGGGGATGACGCGCATTGCGCGTTCCAACCTGGGATTCGATTCGCCACTCGCACCGGACCCGCCGGATGCGCCTGATTTACCGAATCCGCCTGATTTACCGAACCCGCCGGATGCGCCTGATTTACCGAATCCGCCTGATTTACCGGATCCGCCGGATGCGCTTGATTTGCCGGACCCGCCGGCTGTCAGCAGCCGAACCGTGA
>CAMOXP010000146.1 GCA_946629205.1 uncultured Bacillota bacterium | reverse complement strand
GTAGGTGAGAAGCGTTTCGGAAACTGGCTGGAAGAGGTCAAGGACTGGGCAATCTCCAGAAACAGATACTGGGGCACACCGATCCCGATCTGGAGATGCGAATGCGGGCATCTGGAATGCGTCGGCAGCCGCGACGAACTGGTAAGCAAAGCCAACGAAGACATTGATAACAACATTGAGCTGCACAGACCGTATGTAGACGACGTGACGTTCACATGCCCGGTCTGCGGCAAACCGATGCACAGGATCCCGGAAGTCATGGACTGCTGGTTCGACTCCGGCGCAATGCCGTTCGCACAGTGGCACTACCCGTTCGAGAACGCGGATATCTTCGACGAGGAACTGTTCCCTGCGGACTTCATCTGTGAAGGCATCGACCAGACAAGAGGATGGTTCTACTCACTGATGGCCATCTCCACATTCGTCAAGGGCACTTCTCCGTACAAGAACGTACTGGTCAACGACTTGATCCTGGACAAGGAAGGCAAGAAGATGTCCAAGCACGTGGGCAACACCGTCGATCCGTTTGAGATGCTGGACAAGTACGGTGCAGACGCCACCAGATGGTATCTGATGTGCACATCACCGGCATGGGCACCGACCAAGTTCGACGAGGACGGCCTTATTGATGTAGTAAGCAAATTCTTCGGCACGCTGAAGAATGTATATAACTTCTTCGTACTGTATTCCAACGAAGACGATGTTGATTTTGCTTCTCTGGAAGTACCGTATGCGCAGAGACCGGAGCTCGACAGATGGATCCTGTCAAAGTACAACGGAACCGTCAAGAACGTGCGCGCCGCCATGGATGAATACGACCACATGAAGGCGACAAGGGCGATCCAGGAGTTCGTGGGCGAAGACCTGAGCAACTGGTATATCCGCCGTGCACGCCGCCGTTTCTGGGGCGAGGAACTGACGGACGACAAGAAAGCCGTTTACGCGACGACATACGAACTGCTCGTCGGCATCTCCAAACTGATCGCGCCGTTCGCGCCGTTCCTTTCCGATGAGATGTTCATCAATCTGACCGGCGGCGAGTCCGTGCATCTGGACTACTTCCCGGAAGCGGACGAGTCACTGATCGACCCGGCTGTCGAAGAGAGAATGGACCTCGTCCGTACGCTGGTAGCGCTCGGCCGCGGCACCCGTGAAAAAGAAAAGATCAAGGTACGCCAGCCTCTCCAGTCTGTACTGATCGACGGCAAGTACGAAGATATCATCAGCGACCTGACGCCGCTGATCAAGGAAGAACTGAACATCAAACAGGTCGTCTTCGAAAACGATCTGGACGAATACATGAACTTCTCCCTGAAGCCGAACTTCAGGCAGGCAGGACCGGTCCTCGGCAAAAACATCAAAGCCTTTGGCGCGGCGATGGCGAAGGCGGATCCGAAGGAAGTCATGGCAGCCCTCGACGCAGACGGCAAGCTCACGCTGGAACTGAACGGCGAGGAAGTTGAGATCACGCCGGATATGGTAGAAGTGCGCATCGACGCCAAGGAAGGTTTTGCGGTAGCCATGGAGAACAACGTGTTCACCATTCTGGATACCACGATCACTCCGGAGCTCGAGCAGGAAGGCCTGGCGCGTGAGCTGATCTCGAAGGTCCAGCAGATGCGTAAGCAGAACGATTACGAGATGATGGACAACATCAAGATCTATCTGGATGCGGACGAGGATGTTAATGCAGCCGTCGACGCGTACAGAGATTACATCATGAAGGAGACGCTGGCGGTAGAAGTCTGCGGCGGAGATGCTGCAGGCGAGCTGTCTAAGGTCAACCTGAACGGCCACAAGAGCGGCCTGGCGCTGGAGCGCGTATAAGAAATGAGCACGAGTATCGAAAACTTACGAAGACTTGCAGAGCGTGATGTGAAGGACCACACCGCGCTCTTCGATTTGTATGTGACAGTCGGCCGGGACATCGATTACCTGTCGATCAAATTCGGCATCGACCCGGACGACCTGATCAACCTGCTGGAGGGCTACGGCGAAAAACTGCGGGTGACAGCAGATGATGTCGCGAAGAACCCGAAACTCGCCGCGGCGATCCTGGAGGACAAGGCTACTGCAAAAGCCATAGAAGAGTTTGGTATGGCTCTGGATTATTCCGGCAAAGGCAGACTGAAGAAGCTGTCCCGCCTGCTAATCGAGGAATACGTGGAGCATTTCTATCCGGGGATCGCCTCGGAGCATCCCGAAAACGACTGGATCTGCATCGAAGCCTATCTGGATCAGCTGCACCCGGGCTGGAGAGGGCAGCTGGAAGCAGCCGGCGTCGGCGCGTCCGGAAAAGACGACGACGGTTCCGCCCCCGGCAAGGTGAAATCCAGCAAACCGAAACGCAAAGTGCGCAACAACTTCCGGCTGTACTGAGAAGGCATATGAAGACATATGAAGATACTGCTTGGAATGACAATTGAGGAACTGAAACAGTTTGCCGCAGAGATTGGCGAGAAGCCTTTCCGCGGCAAACAGATTTTTGTGTGGCTAAGTCGCGGCGCAGTCAGTTTCGATGAGATGACGGATCTGCCGAAGTCTCTGCGCGAAAAACTCAAGGAGTGCGCGCAGATCGGCGGATGCCGGGCGGTCCAAGTCCAGGAAGATACAAGCGACGGCACACGGAAGATTCTGTTTGAAGCGGCGGGTGGCGCGGACGAAGCGGGCGTCCCGGCGGACACCTTCGAGGGCGTCTTCATGAAATACAGCTACGGTAATTCCCTTTGCGTTTCGTCCCAGGTCGGATGCCGGATGGGTTGCAGGTTCTGCGCGTCGGCGCTGGGCGGCTTCGTGCGTAACCTGACGGCCGGAGAGATGCTCGGGCAGGTGCTGGAGGCGGAGCGCGTGACAGGAGAAAAGGTCGGCCATATCGTCATCATGGGAATGGGAGAGCCATTTGACAACTACGAGAACGTAGCGCAGTTTCTCAGGCTTTTGCACGATGAGAACGGCAGGAACATGAGCTGGCGGAACATGACCGTCTCCACCAGCGGGATCATTCCGAAGATCCGGCAGTTCGCGGAGGATTTCCCGCAGGTCAATCTGGCGATTTCCCTGCACCGCCTGACGGATGAGGGGAGAAGCAGCATTATGCCGGTCAACCGGAAATATCCGGTGGGGCAGTTGCTGGAGGCTGCACGCGATTATGCGGAACGCACTCACAGGCGCGTCACCTTCGAATACGCGCTGATCGAGGGCGAAAACGACAAGGATGAAGATGTACAGCTGATGATCCGCAGGCTCGGCGGCATGCTCTGTCATGTGAATCTGATTCCGCTGAACAAAGTGGAAGAGACGGGCTACAGCGGAAGCAGTAGGAAACGCGCCCGCGAAATCGCTGAAACCCTTGAAAAATCAGGGATTCCGGCTACAGTTCGCCGCCAGCTGGGCAGCGAAATCGACGGTGCCTGCGGGCAGCTCAGGCGCAGGCAGCAAACAAATAGACCTTGCCTGAAAAATGCAGATGGTTTATAATTGTGAAAAGCAGATTATCGTTTCACAGGAGGATAGAAGATATGGTGCAATTGCTTATTGGACATAAAGGGAGCGGCAAGACGAATCAGATGATTCAGCTGGCAAACGACAGCATCAAGACATGTGACGGGAGTATCATTTTCATCAACAAGAATCATAGACTGATGTATGAACTTTCCTATCGGATCAGAGTCATCTGCATGGAGGATTTTGAGCATATCACCAA
>CAMOXP010000145.1 GCA_946629205.1 uncultured Bacillota bacterium | reverse complement strand
GCGGCGATGGCGCCAGCAGCTTCCGCCGCATGAACAAAACCTTCTGCGGGGTGAGGGCGGGATCGGCGCAGGCACTGAGGAGGCAGGCCAGCGCGCAAGTGGAACACCCATTGCGCCGCAGATACCGGAAGCCAAGTTTCCCCTGATTCCACATGGGATAAATCAGCTCGCGGCCATCCGGAAGCGAAACAGCGGCAAAGGCAGGACTGGCTTTTGTCCCTTCGAACGCGGCCCGGGAAAACCGGTACGTGACGCCGTTAAATGTGATTGCCATCGCTTTTGTTTTGTCGTTGGTGATTTTGCTGTGTTCCATCTTCAGACTCCTGTATCATTCTCATTCGTATGATTTAGTGTAATTATAACAGACTGCAGTATGATATACTAATGCCGATGAGAGGATGGAACACGGCAGATGTTTTTTTGAGGGACAGTAACTGAGATGAATCATAGAGAAAAAAGAACCATGATCCACCGGAAACTGGAGATCATGAAGATGTGTTATCAGGAACGGAATACCGCTAATTTCGATTTGTTTTATGATACGTTCTTTGACCGGACCAGGCTGCCGATCGTGATCGGAACAGACAGCGGTCCGTGGTTCCACACGATGGAGCGGATCCGCTGGCTGATTTCATACGACTGGGAGCATTGGGGCGACCTGGAAATCGACACCTGGAATTTCAGGTTTTTCGAGGCGGAGAGTCATGACGTGGTCAGGGTCAGGGGCCTGCTGGATTTCCATGAAGACCGCGTGTGGGATATCGATATCATCATGATTTTCCATAAAACCGGGGATGAGTATATCTGCCGGCTGATGCAGTTCAAGATCCCGAGAAACGAGATCCGGCCGGTGGTCGACCTCAACGGAAACAAAGAAGAACAGGACAAATACGAGCAAGAAATGATACGTCTGACAAGAATGAACGGGGACGTATCCTCAGACCTGATGCGTGAACACCTGGCTAAGAGCATCCGAACACAGTTACAGGAGGAAAGACCTTACCTCGACAATATTGATGTGCGGGAAGAGATGATTTATCTGGAAGAGAACGGAGATGAGTTTCTTTTCGCGCTGACCGGATTTTGCATACATACCGAACGGAGGGCGGTGCTGCCGTTCCGGATGGTTGGCATCGGCCGAGGATATGAGGTCATAGACGCGGAGTTTTCGCACCCGTTCGTCAGCAGTCTGGGGTAGAGAATACACTTTTGGATCGCTGCGATCCCTGTTCTGGGTAAATATGTGATCCTTCTGATCTCCGGCGCGCTGATCATCACGATCAGCCATCATCTGCTGGTCATCGCGGCCTTTCTGGCCTGCATGATCATCTTCGTCTACCCATGTTTTCTGATGGGGACGGTAACGCCCTCGCTGGTCAAGTATACGGTGGACAGTCTGGAAGAGAGCGGCACTACCGTTGGCACATTAGGCGCATTCAATACCGTGGGAAGCATCATAGGCACCTTCCTGCCGACGTTCGTGACCATACCGGCGGTGGGAACGGCGATGACCTTCCTGTTATTCTCGGGGATGTACTACGACTACGCCATGGCCGCTCCGGTAATGGCCGCAGCGCAGGATGATGCAAAGGCAGGACAGCCGATCTCCATTCTGATTCTCGGCATGGGCAGCGGCACCTACGATCATCAGTGCCGGAGTTATTTTCGTGACCTCGACATCAAGGGCGTGGAAATCGATGAGAAGATCACAGACCTGGCCCATCAGTACTTCGCGCTGCCGGAAGACGCGGATGTCACGACCTATGACGGCAGAGCTTATCTGGCAGCGGATCATGAGAAATACGATGTGATCATGGTGGACGCCTATCAGGATATTACGATACCGTTCCAGATGTCCTCCGCGGAATTTTTCAGCATGGTCAGGGGGCATCTCACTGACAACGGCGTCATGGTCGTCAACATGAATATGCGCTCGGACGCGGACGACGGGATCAACACATGTCTCGCGGACACCATCGCTTCCGTGTTCCCGCAGGTGAAGATGATCGACGTTCCGGGCAATACAAACAGGATCCTGTTCGCCGGAAGGGAATTCGCGGACCGGGAGGCTTTTGCAAAGGCAATCGATACACTGTCGGCAGACGATCCGGTAAAGAAATCGACGATAAAACCATTTTTGACGGGAACGTATGCCGGTCTGGCAGATTACCGCGCCGGCAGGCACATTCTGACAGACGATAAGGCGCCTGTGGAGCTGCTCGGCATGCGCGCCATAGACCAGCTCGTGTCCGAGGAACTTGCCGTGTACAAAGAAATGTACCACGAGCAGGGCCTGCAGGGGATCATGGAGGAGTTGCTGTGAGATACCGCATATTCATATGGAATTGTGGAGATAGCAAAATGGATGGGCACGCCCATCCGTTTGTTTTTTTGTTACGGCCGTTCCTCTGCGATCCGGATAAACTCCTGCATAATGGGATTGATGTAACGGTTGGGGTTGCACAGCAATCCGGATTGAAATTCGATATCGTACTCCTTTGATTTGAGCTGAACGAGTTCGCCCTGTTTCAGATGATCAGCGACTGTGTATTCGGGGATAAAAGCGGTTCCGTAACCGCTCAGCAGAATCTTGATGATTGCTTCCACGGAACCAATATCCATGGAAGGTGTCATCTGCAGTCCCCGCTTTAAGAGTTTTTTCTCCAGGATCGCGCTGTAGCCGATTCCGCGGTCACATACGATGAAATCGCCTCCGATCATATCAGTGATTTTATGTGTCTTTTTCTTGCACAAAGGATTGGAAGGGTGCGTGACAAAAGTGATTGGCTCGATTCGTTCGGCAAAGAGGCGGAAGTCAGGAAAAGCATTTGGTTCATCCAGTATGATCAGAAAGTCGATTTCACCTCTTGTCAGCTTCAGCAGGTTGTCTTCCAGATAGTCAGAGATCTTGACCGTAACATCCACCTGCGGATGCAGCTTTTGAAACTGTCTGAGAAGGTCCGGAAGAGGCCCTGTCGCGAAAGAGGAAGGAGAGCATATCTGAAGTGTTCCTGCAAGTTCTTTCGTTGGCTGAACACTGTTTCTCGCGGCTTCTTCCGCGTTCAGTACGTCCAGCGCATAGGGCAGAAATGTTTTTCCCTCTTCTGTCAAAGCGATGCCGCGGCCGATCCGGTCGAATAATGGTATGCCAAGTTCTTTCTCCAGGGATTTGATTTGAGCAGTGACGGCTGCCTGAGAATAGCCGAGGCTTTCCGCTGCTTTTGTGAAATTATTATATTCAACGATCTTAACAAACGTGGCAATGTTTCTGATTTCCATATCGCCCTCCATCAATCACAAATATTTATCGATATCATAAAAACCATTAGTTAGACAAATCCATTATAGCATGCTACTCTTTAATTGCAAAGGGGCAAGGGAAACAAAACAGATATAATAACAAGAATTATAAAATTGAAGGAGGTAACAAAATGAATAAGAAGGTTGTAATGCAGATCGGATGTTTTCTCGTAATTTTCGCACTGGAAATGGCAGCAGCGTACATCAACCCGACGTCAGTGATGCACAGCGCTCTGCTGATCATGGCACTCGTACTGGTTCCTGTATTCGCTCTGATCGGACGCATGCCGAATGCTCCGCAGAATGCTGCAACAGATCATGCAGTCAGTGAAGAAACCTCGCTTCCAAAAGCTGCGTAAGACAGCGATCCAGACAGGGCAAAAAACAAATGAACTCAGCAAATAAGCGGATGGGCGCTGCCCATCCGTTTGTTATTGGCTAAAGAAGATATAAAGATCCATGCAAGAAGTATTGCGATA
>CAMOXP010000144.1 GCA_946629205.1 uncultured Bacillota bacterium | reverse complement strand
ATGTTCTGCAGCTCGTCCTTCATGGCGTTGAACTTCAGCTCGCCGCCTTTGCCCATGGTGATCTCATACACGCCCAGCGGTCCTTCGATCTCAGGATGGATCGTGAACTTGTCGTAGTCGACCATTGTGAATACGGTGTCGAGGTGCATGAACGCTCTCGTCTTCGGGATATCGAATACCAGGACCTTCTTGAATGTGGACTTGGCCAGCAGGTTCCTCGCGAAACGCTCGATGCCCGCGATGGTCGTTCTCTGGGAAAGGCCGATGGCAACCATGTCTTTTGACAGGACGAGTACGTCTCCGCCTTCGATGGAGTGATCCTGATCAAGATCGTACCACTGCTTGTTCTCTTCCGTCGCAAAGTCTCTGTTGTACTTGTACATGTATTTGAGGAGCAGGGATTCTCTTCTTCTCTCCTGGGTGTGCATGTGGTGGATGTTGATGCCGTCGCCCACGCAGGCGCCCGGGTCTCTGGTGAAGTACAGGTTCGGCATCGGATCAGAGATGTACGGATAGTCGTCATGGATCAGATCCATCAGGGAGTGCACTTCGTCGGACGGCACTTCATTCTTCTTGATGCCGGCGATGAGTTTCGCGACCATTTCTTCCGGCGTGAATGTCATGAGATAGGAGATCAGGCTTTCCCGCATGCCCTTGGATGTGATCAGGGACAGATCGAGGAAGTCTTCGATCAGACTCTGCTGGAGCTTCGGCGTGCTTAATGCTTTTGCAGTCTCCTGCACATAGTAAACAACTTCAACGCCGTTTTCTCTGAGTACTTCGGCGAATCTGTCGTGCTCCTGCTGGGCGACCTTGAGGAACGGAATGTCATCAAAGAGAAGTCTCTCCATAGTGGACGGCGTCAGTGCCTCCAGTTCCAGACCCGGACGGTGCAGCAGGACTTTGTTCAGTTTGCCGATTTCCGAATAATTGTGGATTCCAGGTATCATTGTTTTACCTCCTGTTCACGGTTTATCATGTGTCACAGGCCGGCATTTGAAGCCGGCCTGATGGATTATCTGCGATCTTATCTGCCGATTGTAGCAACCATGACGGCCTTGATCGTGTGCATTCTGTTTTCTGCTTCGTCGAACACCTTTGACTGCGGTCCTCTGAAGACTTCATCGGTGACCTCGCGGATGTCATAGCCGATTTCTTCCTGTGACTGAGCCATTGTTGTTTCGAAATCGTGGAAGGATGGCAGGCAGTGCATGAAGATTGCATCCGGGTTGCCTGTAGCAGCCATCATTTCCTCTGTAACTCTGTACGGTGTGAGGAGTCTGACTCTTTCCGGGATCTGCTCTTCTTCGCCCATGGAAGCCCAGATGTCCGTGTACAGAACGTCTGCGCCCTTGATTGCTTCGAGATCTGAAGATACTTCGATGGAAGCGCCTGTCTGAGCAGCGACTTCACGAGCTCTGGCAACGACGTCTGCATCGACCTGCTCGCACAGCTCTGCCGGTCCGTATGCTACGAACTGCATGCCCATCTTCGCGCAGCCGTACATCCATGCGTACGCCATGTTGTTTCTGACATCGCCTACGAAGACGACCTTGCACTTGTTCAGCGGCTTTGCAACGTGCTCTTCAATGGTGAGCAGGTCAGCCAGGATCTGTGTCGGGTGGTCAACGTCTGTCAGTCCGTTCCATACCGGAACGCCTGCGTACTTCGCCAGGTCTTCAACGACCTTCTGATCATATCCTCTGTATTCGATTCCGTCATAGAATCTTCCGAGAACCTTAGCGGTGTCTTCGAGTGATTCCTTCTTGCCCATCTGTGATGACTTGCTGTCCAGGAATGTGACGCCGGCGCCCTCGTCCATCGCGCCTACTTCGAATGCGCATCTTGTTCTTGTGGATGTCTTCTCAAAGAGCAGAACGACGTTCTTACCCTTGAGGCTGTCGCCTACGATACCTGATCTTTTCTTGGCCTTCAGGTCGTGGGCCAGGTCCAGCAGATAACGAATTTCTTCCGGTGTGAAGTCCATGAGTGTCAAAAAGCTTCTTCCTCTGAGATTTACTGCCATAATGATGTTCTCCTTTTCTTCTTAATTATTTAACTATGTTCATTTTGTGTCTTATCTAAAAAGCACCTTGTCTAGAATATACTATAGCATATACCCCAAGCAAAGTGCCAGTGTCCTTGTTATTTCTTGTGCCAGTTGCAAAGGCAATCTTCGAGGATGTCCATCCCCTTCTCGATCTCCTCTTCCGTCGGATAGGAGAAGTTGAGCCGGAAGTACCGTGCGCCCATCTGTTTTCGCGGGAAGAACACGTACCCGGGCATGAAGGTCAGTCCCCTCTTCTGGGCATGCCGCAGCAGATCCCGCGAGTCCATGTGCTCCGGCAGCCTCACCCAGAGGTACACGCCGCCTTCCGGTTTGGTATACTGAAGCCCATATCGCCCGGCGAGCAGGTCCAGCCTTCTGCACATCCGGTCCCGCTTGCTTTTGCAGATGCTCCGGAAATCCGCGAGCCGCTCCTGGAAGATTCCCTTCTTCATGTACTGGAGCATGACCATCTGGGCTGCCCAGTCCGGATTGGCGACGCGCAGTGATACCATGTTTGAAAACTGCTCGATGATCTTCCTGTCCGCTGCCACGAAAGACACGCCGATGCCGGGCACCATGTTCAGCGAGAAGGAGTACATGTAGATGACATTGTCTCCGTGATCCATGGATTTGATCGACGGCAGCGGCCGTTCGCCGTAGTAGATCTCCGAGCTCTCATCGTCTTCGATGACCGGAATCCGGTACTGATAGGACAGTTCGAGGATCTTACGGCGCCGCTCCAGACTCAGCACTGTTCCTTTGGGGTTGTTGAAGCTGGAGTCCACATAGATGAACTTAGGCTTGCTGCTCTCGATGACCTTGTCCAAATGATTCGTGATCATCCCATGCTCATCGGACGGAACCGTGATGAGTTTGCCGCCGGCCAGTTCGATGGTCCGGTAGACATCGGAAGCCATAACCTCATCGACAATGACCCCGTCTCCCGGTGACAGCATGAGCTGCAGAATGAAATCCAGCGCCTGGTTGTTCTCCGAAAAGATTTGTATGTTGGAAGGCTTTGTCCGGATGCCGATGGACGCCATATACCTGACGATCTCCCGGATCAGTTCCGGGTCGCCCTGGTACGGCACGTAAAAGTAGGCCTTATCGCCGCTGCTGCGGAACATCTCTTCGAATACGGCGGCGATCTCCTCCGGCGGATACGGTTCCCGCGCTGCCACGCCCCCTGCAAAGGATATATACGCGGGATCGAAGCTCTCGCTGTACAGCTCATCGAAGTCGCTGATGAATTCGTCGTACTCCTGCTTCACGGCAGCTTCCCAGTTGACGTTTTTTCTCCGGTCAGGCGAATTGTCTTCCGCGCTGCGTCCGAACCGCACTCTGTAGCAGCTGCCCTGAGAAGAATCCAAAAGTCCCTCGCTCTTCAGTTCTCCGTAAGCCCTGGTCACGGTGTTCCGGTGCACGCCAAGTTCCTTCGCAAGCGTACGCTCCGACGGCAGCATATAGCCATCCGTAAGCTCCCCGGTGTGGAGCATGCCTTTGATCTGTCCCGCGATCTGCATGTAGACAGGTGTTTTGTCGTTTCGGTTGATTTCGATTTTCATGGATCAGTTTTTATAGATCGGTTTCTCCTGCGATCACAGTATTTCGTCGCCGTATTTCTGCGCGTCCAGGATCGCCTGGTCGATGATCTTCGCCATCTGCCGGACGACCTGTACCGGATACTTGCCCGTCGCCGTTTCTCCTGTGACAAGCAGATCGGTGGCGCCGTCAAA
>CAMOXP010000143.1 GCA_946629205.1 uncultured Bacillota bacterium | reverse complement strand
CAGGCGCACCATGATAAGAAGCGAGGGCACAGCCCCCGCTTCTTATCATAATGAGAGAGGATTTGAACCTGAGAAGGCCTGCATTCCTCATTTTTCATTGCATAAATCAGAAATAAGTATGTAAAAATGCATAAAAAAGCGCTATAATGAAAGCGCGTTAAAACTATTGTTACAAGGAGGGAATGCAGCATGGGAAAGAGAGACGTGACAGACTGGACGCAGAAGGGCAACCAGAATATTAAGGTGCCGGATGTGCTGGCGTCGACGGATACGGTAGACAAGTTCAGGGATCTGGCCGGCAAGGCCGGTCTGCTGATGTGCGCGGGTGCTGTGATCGCGGTCCTGGCAAAGGCTGTGAAGAACGGCGGCCTGGTAGAGTACCAGGAAGAATCCGACAGCAAGAAGCCCGACAGCGAGAAATCTGACAGCGCGAAAACCGACGGCGCCGAAACACAGAGTGACAAGACAGAAACAGACAAAACAGCATAGGGAGCTTTTGCAATGAGAGAACTGAAAGATACCTGTAGGATCGCGGTGGTGCAGGCGGAGCCGGTCATGTTTGATAAGGACGCGTGCGTCGCGAAGGCAATCAAGTACATCGAGGAGTGCGCGGCGGGCGGCGCCGAACTGATCGTGTTTCCGGAGTTGTTCGTGCCGGGATATCCCTTCGGCATGAATTTCGGATTCCGGACGGGCAGCAGAAGCGAACCGGGACGCGAGGACTGGAAGCGATATTACGACAACTCCATCCTGGCAGACGGACCCGAGATGGACAGGCTCATAAGCGCCGCGGAGGAATCGGGCGTTTATGTCAGCATTGGCTATTCAGAGCGTGATGCATTCAACGGAACGCTGTATAATTCCAACATGATGATTTCGCCGGAGGGCGAAGCGAAGAACCACAGAAAGCTTAAACCGACCGGAAGCGAGCGGGTCATCTGGGGAGACGCGAACAAGGACTACTTCCCGGTGATGGATACGCCGTGGGGCCCCATGGGAAATCTCATCTGCTGGGAAAGCTATATGCCTCTGGCAAGAGTCGCACTGTATGAAAAAGGGATATCCCTTTATATATCGCCTAATACCAATGATAACGAAGAGTGGCAGAACACCATCCGCCATATCGCCATCGAAGGCCACTGTTATTTCATCAACTGCGATATGCTCATTACGAAGGACTCCTATCCGGAGGACCTCAACGAATACGCTGCGCTGGCGGACCTGCCGCAGATTCCCTGCCGGGGAGGCAGCTGCGTCATCGATCCGTTCGGACATCTGGTCAGCGACTGTGTGTGGGATGAGGAGGCGGTCATCTACGCAGACCTGGATATGCAGAAGGTCCCGGCCAGCAAGATGGAACACGATGTGTGCGGGCACTACGCCAGACCGGACGTGCTGGAACTGTTTGTCGATGATTCGGAAGACGATTGGGACGACGATGACGACGATGACCCGGATGATGAATGATGAGCATGAACACGCCGGGTAACTACGCATACATTCTGCGCTGCAGCGACGGCACCCTGTATACGGGGTGGACAAACGATCTGGACAAGAGGCTTGCCAGTCACAACGAAGGCAAAGGCAGCAAATACACGAGGACCAGGAGACCGGTCGAACTCGTGTACTACGAGTCGTTTGAAACGAAACAGGAAGCCATGAGCCGCGAGTGGCACATCAAACAGTTGAGCCGGGAAGAGAAGGAAATGCTGATCGCCGGCGCAGGCAAAAGGAGGATGAAAAGGATGGATTTTGCAATCAGAGATGCAGTCCCTGCGGATTTTGATTTTATCCTCGGACTGAATGAGAAGGATGTGGTGGTGCTTTCGCCGATGGATGAGGCGAAGGCGGAATATTTCCGGGAGACGGCAGAGCTGTTTCAAGTGGTCGAAGCGGACGGGCAGCCGGCAGGCTTTCTGATTGTCATGCGCGAGGGCGCGGATTACACCAGCGAAAACTACATCTGGTTTTCGGAGCAGTACGAGAAGTTCCTGTACATCGACAGGATCGTCATCGACGAGAACTTCAGGAGAACTGGTTTGGGCAGGTATCTTTACGACAGCGTCTTCGCGTACGCGGCAGAAACGGGCGTGCCTGTCGTGACTGCCGAGGTGGACATCCGGCCGGTCTACAATGAACCGAGCTTCGGATTCCACAAGGAGATGGGATTCCGGGAAGTCGGGCAGCAGATCATTCGCGGCGGAGAGGTGGAAGTGTCCCTGCAGGCGAAGGAAATCGGTACCGTCTGATTCAACCGATGAATCAGACTATAGAATCAGACATGGATTCAGACATTGAAAAAACCACTGCAAATAGATACAATAGATATGCAAAAACACATCATCTTATATTAGTAATTATAATAGAAAAATAAGACTGGTAACACTGGGGGGAAGAGATGAACGCCAGCGAAAGAGCAAAAGAAGAAAAGAAAATCAAGAATAAGCGGAGCGGACGCACCAGGATGATCTGGGGATGGATATTGCTGATCGTCGGAGGGCTGAACGTGATTGACGGCTTTCGGCTGTTCAACATTTCGTTTGTCGAGGGACTGCAGGGAATCGCATTCCCGCTGATCCTGACTCTGGTAGGAATATATCTGATCCAGAACACCAAGAAGAACGTGGCCAAATGGGACAAGTACGATGTGCTGATCAACCAGAACGGCAACACGCCGCTGCCAATGCTTGCCAGCAAGATGGGGCTTCCCCTCGAGCAGGTGCGCAAGGACATCCAGCAGATGATCAACGAAGGATTCTTCCGGGATGAAAACGGCAATGTGGGTGCATACATCCACGGCGAGCATGATATCCTGGTCATGATGCGGAACGGCCAGCCAAAGGAGCCGGTGGAGAAGACCGTCAAGGAACAGAAGGCGGCAGCCAAAGCAGAAGCGGAGGCGGCTGCAGCGGAAGCGGCGGACAAAGAACGCCGGAAGGACGAATACGCCGACGCCATCGGCAAGGCGGCCGCGGAGGTGTCAGATCCCGACGTGGCGGATTCCCTCAGGAGCATCGAAAGCTCCGTCCGGAAGATCAACCGCAAGATCGAACGCAGACCGGAACTCAAAGAGTCGGACAGCGTCCGTCAGCTCCGGGAAATCTATTTGCCGAAGACCATGGAACTGGTCGATAAACTCACACATCAGGACGCAGGTCCTGAAGCGATGCTCGAGATCAAGGGCATACTGAACACATGCGCAGTCGCATACAAAAGCATCGTAGATAAAGTCTATAAGCGTGAAGACGAAGACACGCTGATCGATATCGAAGTACTGAAACAGACCTTTGAACGAGAAGGACTGCTTGGGTCGGATTTTGATGTTAAATAAACAAGAATAATTTTAGGAGGAATGAAATGGCAGAAGCTCAGGAATTACAGGTAGCTCAGGCAGTGCAGGAAGCACCGGAAATGGACGTTATCGCCCCGGTTTTATCACTGGAATCTCTCGAAAAAATCGAAGATCCGGCGAAGCCTGAAATCCAGGAAAAAGAGGTGGAAGAATTCAGAATGAAGTCTTTTACCGAGGAAGAAATGAAGCAGATCAATGACTTTTCGGAGAAAATCGACCTGCATGATTCGAACGTTATCATTACATACGGCGCAGGCGCGCAGAAGAGACTGTCCGATTTCTCGGAAGCAGCTTTGGAACAGGTACGGGCCAGAGATATGGATCAGATCGGCGAGACGCTCACGAACCTGGTAGCTGATCTCAAAGTCGATCCGACAGAGAGCAAGGGATTCCTTTCTTTCTTCAAAAAAGGAGAGAAAGAGGCAGAGAAGATCAAGGC
>CAMOXP010000142.1 GCA_946629205.1 uncultured Bacillota bacterium | reverse complement strand
TCAGCACGTTCTTGTAACCTTGCAGCATGGCTTTTGCTTCCGGCTCCGGATCCAGACCGCAAAGCATAGCGATTCTCCTATATCCGCACTCGATCAGGTGCGCCGTCATCTCTGCCGCGCCCGCCCTGCAGTCCACGAATACGGAATCCCAACTGTCTCTGGCCTTCGTCTCTCCGATCAGCACGATCGGCACGTTCTCCTCTTCGATCCAGCTGGCATACTCCTCGTTCAGCGTGGAATAGAGCAAAATCAACCCATCCACTTTTCTGGTAATGAGCTGATCCAGATACTCTTTTTCCCTGCGCGGGTCTTTCTCCATGTTGCAGATGAAGGTGATGTACCCCTTCTGCCGGGCTACTTCCTCGACCCCGTTGGCGACTTCCATGTTCGCAGAATTCAGATTCTGCGGCAGCACAAGGCCGATCGTCCTTGTCCGCTTGAAGTTCAGCCCCTGGGCGAACCAGTTCGGCGTGTACTCTTCATCATCGATGATCTTCTGAATCTTTTCTCTTGTCTTCGGCGCGACTGTCTCCGGGTGGTTCAACACCCTGGATACCGTGGCAACCGAGACCCCCGCTGCCTTGGCAATCTGTTTGATGTTCATAGCAATTCGCCTCTAAAACCAGTCTTCCTCTTAAACTGAATGTATTGGATCCTGTGATTTCGACCTTCACGATCTGTCCTGTGATTTCCTCCGGGCCTTCGAAATCCACAAGCTTGAATTCTTCTGTTCTTCCGCTGAGACGGCCTTTGGCCTTCTTATCCGGACCGTCCACAAGCACATCGCAGACTCTGCCTACATAGGCCGCATTCTTTTCCGCGCTGATCCGGTTCATCGTTTCCACAAGGCGGCCGAACCGTTCGTGTTTGACGTTCTCCGGGATCTGGTCCTCATACTCTGCCGCCGGCGTTCCCGGACGGGGCGAGTACAGGAAGGTGAACGCGGAATCGTATCTGACCTCCTCTGCCAGCTTCAGGGTCTGCAGGAAGTCCTCCTCCGTTTCTCCCGGAAAACCCACGATGATGTCCGTGCTGATGGCGATATCGGGAACAGCGGCTCTGAGCTTCCGCACCAGGTCCAAATATTTCTCCTGTGTGTACTTCCGGTTCATTCGCCGCAGCACCTCGCTGCTTCCTGCCTGCACCGGCAGATGGATATAATTACAGAGTTTCCCGCACCGCGCAAAAGCATCGATCAGCTTATCCGACAGATCCTTCGGATGGGATGTCATGAACCTTATGCGTTCCAGGCTGTCGATATCGGCAAGCGCCCAGATCAGATCCGTGAAATCCCATGCCTGACCATCCTTCTGGCAAACGCCGCGGTAGGAGTTGACGTTCTGTCCGAGCAGCGTGACTTCCTTCACGCCGTCCGCCACCAGTTCTCTGACCTCGTTAACAATATCCTCCGGGCACCTGCTCTTCTCGCGGCCCCTCGTATACGGCACGATGCAGTACGAGCAGAAATTGTTGCACCCGAACATGATGTTCACGAAGCTCTTGTGCCCGAACAGCCGCTTGGCCGGAAGCCCCTCAACGATTTCCTTCATATCTTCGTAAATGCGGTCGACGCGGGTTTCCTTGGCGCTTCTGATTTCGTGCTTGGCACGGGCGTATGGCTGTGATGACGCAGCAGCGTCCGCCGCGGGCTGCGTTTCCCTGTCATGCGCTGCTTTTGCCTCTGATGCCTTTGCCCGGTTCTCATAGAGTTCCTCGAGCATGTCCGGGAACTCGTGGATATTGTGCGTTCCGAAAATCACGTCCACCCAGGGATAACTCCTGCGGATCCTGTCCGTGACATGTTCCTGCTGCATCATGCATCCGCAGACACACACCGTGAATTCCGGATTTTTCGCCTTGATCTTCTTGAGCTGTCCCAGCGTCCCGAAGAAACGCTGATCCGCATTGTCCCGGATACTGCATGTGTTTATGATCATGATGTCAGGATCTGCCTGCGCGGCGCCCGTCTCTGCGTCCCCGGAGACAGCGTTCTCCGGCAGTTCCATGTACCCGCGCTGGGTCAGCATGCCGGAGATCACCTCCGAGTCATGTTCGTTCATCTGACACCCGAATGTTATGATTTTGTAAGTCTTTCTGTTGTCCACCATGCTCTAATCATACCGCATTTGATTTTGAAAGGCAAAAGATATCACCAGGTGTATTCCTTTTCAGGGAAAAGTGTATTCCTATAGGAATACAACTTTTAGGGATAAGGTACACGATATCCCCCTTACCGACCAGAACCTTGTCCCTTTCCGGAGATTTGTTTATTCCTATAGGAATACATTATTTTACCAGAAGGAACACAACGGATAATCAGCGATTTCAAGAGGGTTATTGGGTCTTAATAGATATGTTCACTACAGTGAAAAAACGCGCTTAGAGGCGCTGTCAGTGGCTTGTCTATTTCAGGCATGAAAAAACGCGGGGACACGTGATGTGTCTCCGCGCAATTTTGCTGTAACGCTTCGGTCTGTTCCGATCTCATCTGACCGATTACGTCTCATCGTACGGCTTGAGGTCAGGTGACCAGATAAGATCTACGCCGGTTGCTGCCTGGACTTCTTCTTTGGTGTAGTCCGGGTGCAGTTCTGTGACGACGATGCCTTCCGGTGTAACGTGCATGACGGCCATCTCGGTGATGATGGCTGTGACGCACTTCTCTGCTGTCAACGGAAGGGTGCACTGCTTCTTGATCTTGTGGTTGCCCTTCTGGGTGTGCAGCATGGTGATGATAACCTCAGGACATCCGACGCACAGGTCCATGGCGCCGCCCATTCCAGCGACTTTCTTGCCAGGTACGATCCAGTTTGCCAGGTCGCCGTTCTCAGCTACTTCCATAGCGCCCAGTACGGTTGCCTTAACGTGGCCGCCTCTTACCAGACCGAAAGATTCAGCTGTGTCGAAGAACTTAGCTCTCGGAAGTGCTGTTACGTACTGTCCGCCTGAGTTGATAATGTTGACGTCGAGGGTCTCCTCGTCTGCCAGGATGTCGATGCCCGCGAATCCGTTCTCGGAGTGGCAGGTGATGATGACATCTTCCGGAAGGTAATCAGCTACCATTGTCGGAAGGCCGATTCCCAGATTGATGAAATCTCCGTCTTCAAAGTGCTTCGCGCATCTCTTCGCGATTCTTGCTTTTAAATCTGCCATGCCGATTCTCCTTCCACGATCGATTCAACCAGTACGCCGGCTACCTGCCAGATGTCAGGATCTTCCTGGCCGACCGGAACCAGTTTTTCTGCTGCGATAACGGTGTGGTCGGACGCGCCGGCCATGACGATGTTGAAGTTTCTCGTCGCCTTTGAGCACATGTAGTTGCCGAACTCATCAGCCAAGGATGCTCTGATGAAGGAGTAGTCTGCGTGCAGCGGTCTTTCGAAGAGGTACTTCTTGCCGTCGATCTCCATGACTTCCTTCTTTCTGCCCAGTTCGTCAAGGTCTGTTTCCATCGGAGTACCAAGACCTACCGGAGTAAGTACGCCGCCCAGTCCGTAAGCTGCTGCTCTGATTTTCTCAGCCAGCGTTCCCTGCGGTACCAGTGTGTATGTGAGGCTTCCGTCAGCGAACTGTTCGTTCAGACGAGGGTTGACGCCTACGTGTGACATGATGACGTGGTCTACCATGTGGTTTTCCAGGAGCTTACCGATGCCTCTCGGTGTCTTGCCGGCAAATTCGCCTGCAGGCTGGCCTTCTGCCAGACCGCCGTCGTTGCCGATTACAGTCAGATGCTTGACGCCCTTGCGTACGAGCGCGTCCATCAGCACCTCAGGGGATCCTGTTCCCAGGAATCCGCCGACCATGATGG
>CAMOXP010000141.1 GCA_946629205.1 uncultured Bacillota bacterium | reverse complement strand
AAGCGTGGAGCGGAACAGCGGTTTGCTTACAAAACCATCCGCGCCCGCTTCTTTAGCCTTGTCTTCGATATCTGACCAGTCATATGAAGACATTAGCAACATCGGGACATCTGCGTCGATCTCGGAGCGGATGCGTCGGATCGTCTCAAGGCCGTCCAGTTCAGGCATTTTCCAGTCGATCAGGATCACGTTGTAATCCTTGCCGGCAAGATGCCTGTGTTCGATCATGCCGAGCGCTTCCAGTCCGTTTCGAGCCTGCTCCGCCGATGCGCCAAGAGACTCCAGGGTGTCCCCCGTTATCTCAAGCATGGTCTCATCGTCATCAACGATGAGAATGTCAATGGAATCAAGCTGCATATTATCCCGCTGCTTGTCGGCTTCCGGGATATCCAGGACGACAGTGAAGGTCGTCCCTTTGCCTTGTTCGCTCTGGCAATCGATCGTTCCTTCAAGCAGTTCGACCATTTGCTTTGTAATGGCCAGGCCCAGGCCGGTTCCCTGAATGCTGTTGACGCGGCTGTCGATCTGACGCGAGAAAGGCTGATACATGGTTGCCATGTATTCCGGGCTCATGCCGATGCCCGTGTCCGCAACGACATAGGTCAGCCGTATGCATCCCGGTTTGTCGCTCTCTTCCTGACGCAGCTCTACACTGACACGGCCGCCGGGTTCTGTGTATTTGATCGCGTTGGAGAGGATATTGATATAGATCTGATTCAGACGGAGCTGATCTGTATATAGATATTCCTTTTCCATCTGATTGATGTGGAAGCTGAATTCGATATTCTTTTCCTTGATCATCGACTGCGAAACAGTTACAAGGTTCTCGACTGTTTCCACAATGGAGAATGTCAGCGGGCTCAGTTTCAGTTTCCCGCTTTCCACCTTCGATATTTCCAGAATGTCGTTGATCAACGTCAGCAGATGATTGCTGGCGAGACTGATTTTGCGCAGGCTTTCTCCTGTCGATTCCACATCGCCTAGATTCTTCTCGGCAATCGTCGTGAGACCTATGATGGCATTCATCGGCGTGCGGATATCGTGGGACATGGTCGAGAGGAAATCTGTCTTTGCCTTGTTCGCAGACTCCGCTTCTCTTGCCGCGATCTGCAGCCGCTTGTTAAAGTAGAGTATGCTGAGCAGGTCAAAGAGGAACATAAGCAGCAGTCCAACAGAAACAACCCCGATCAGCAGCCAGTTCTGCGTATCTACATCGAGATCCTTCGCGGGCACGAGTCCCAGCATCGTCCACCCGGCAGAAGCCGAAACAGGAGTAAATGCAAGTATGCACTCCTGCTCGTGCGAGTTGATCATGGGGATGGACCCTGTCGATGAAGTGATTTTGCTGAACAATTCCCGCGATGATTTAGGATCCGTTGCATTATAAGATTTGTAAAACTCGAAGAAACTGGAATTCTTAAAACTGTCTCCTTTGAGAATATAATCACCATTCGCATCGATCATGGATATTTCCGCGTTCACCAGTTCTATCTGCGGAAATACCCATTTCTGCTCCAGCATCGATATGGGAATGACCCGCAGCAAAACTGCGTCCCCGGATTTTTTGCTTTCCGGATCCTGCAGTTTCACCATGTTGCAGAAGGCCAGCGACTGCTCGCCGTTCATCGGATTGGTGTACGCGCGGGTTATGTTGACCGACTTTCCGATTTCATCGATCCAGCCTGTGTCCTCCAAAAGATCAACTTTTTTATAGGAGACAGCATAGTCATCGTCCGTACCTTGTTTCGGGCGCGTAGAAAGTCCTGTCAGCGTGTCGAGGGAGATCAGATGAGCAGAGGTGTTTTCAAGCACATGCGAAGAGCGGATATACTCGGCCGCCTCTTCCATTGTCATGGATTCGTTGTTGATATAGCGTGCCCATATATCGCAGAGCCTCTGCTCGCCTTCCAGATAATTCTCTGTCACATGCTCCATGGTGACCGTTGTGTCTTCAAAGTGCTCTATCTGCCTCTGATATGAATTTCTGTTTTCAGAGCCGGAGTAGAGAACAACGAAGATCAGTATGGCGACCACGATGACCACGTTGACAATAATAATCACAGACTTTCTCATGCTCTGATCTCCCGCAAAACCAGACTGCACCAGCCGGTCTCCGATCGTTCCGATCAAAATAATAATACGAATATATTATACAACATTTAGAGCATCCTTTCCTCATTATTTCAATGAAAGTTCGGCACATCCTTTCAATAAAAGTGCCGCACTTTTTTTGCGCATCACAGGAACGTCAACAATCCTGCCGTGTGGTTCAAGGTAAACCGCACAACAAAAACCCGCTTTCGCGGGTCCTTTGCTATAGTTCCGAAGATATGGTTATTTCTCAGTCACCTTGATCTTCGATCAATTATATGTTGATATACTTTGTTGATCTATAACCTTTAATCGATGACGGTGATTTCTATTGGCTGCGCGCCTTCGTACAGGATCTTGCGGCCGAAATCATACAAATCATCCAGACCTTCTGTGATCGTCAGGAAGTGATTCCCCGAAAGCTGTCCGTGCATGCTGGAGAAACAGCATCTCCCATACGCCAGGATGATTTCCATTTCACTGATGCCACCCGGATAAAGCAGCATTTCTCCCTTTGACGGATGTGATGTGTGATTCTCATAATCCAGCCCGAGACGCAGATCGCCGTACGGAATCCAGACGCCCTCACCGCTCCATCTCACATGGATCATTTCGCTCTTCAGCGGCAGCATTTTCTTGAATGCTTCACATGTCTTTGGCGCTTCTTTTTCCAGAAGATCGGCGACGAAACAATAGTCGCCGGAAGTGATCCTGACTCTTGTCATATCGAAGACTCCTTTCTGATTTACTGTTTTGCTTTTGCAATTATCGTCTGCTTTTGCAATTGTCGTCTGCCTTTGCATTTATCGTCTGCTTTTGCATTTATCGTGAATGGCAGCCGTGAGAGCCGCAGCTGCCATGATGGCATTCGTGCCCCTCACCATGCTCGTGATCGTGATGGCTGCAGGCAGTGTCAGGGTCATATTCAAGGCTCCCTGCCAGATAATTTCTGACTGCCTCGTCCGCACCGCCTGCCGCGCCCGGCAAAAGCTCCACGCCTGCTTCTTCGAGCGCCATTCTGGCACCCATGCCAATACCGCCGCAGATCAGCACCTCTACTTCCGCCGCGCGAAGAAATCCTGCCAATGCGCCGTGACCCGTGCCATTGGTATCAATGACCTGAGAGAATGTGATCTGTCCATCCTGAACATCGTAAATCTTGAACTGCTCTGTTCTGCCGAAGTGCTGACCAACCATTTCCTGTTCATACGTAACTGCAATTCTCATGATACCGTCTCCTTTTTCTTTGATCTGGGCGCTTGCCGGAATGGAATCGATCCGATATGTACCGCCCGTAATGCGAATGCGCTTCCCGTTCAGCATGGCGTCTGCTATTTTGTAGCGTGCCTGTTCATAGATGCTTGTCACTGTCGCTCTGGAAACTCCCATCGCGTCAGCACACTCTTCCTGCGTCATCTTCTGATAATCGATCAGCCGGATAGTTTCCAGCTCATCCAGTTTGAACGCTATCGTCTCCGTAATATCTGCTCCTTCCGGCAGAAAACTCCAATAATCCGGATATCCGCATATTCTCCTGCACCTCTTTGGTCTGGACATATCGATTCCTTTCTGGCATATGCCAATAACTATGTTCAGTATACTCTATTATTGGCATATGTCAATAACTATTGCAGAGGAGCCCTTCTCCGGATGCTCTGGACTGCAGCTTATTTAGACAAACTGGGGTTTGCGGGGGGGTGTCATTCCATCGCCGCCGGCCGCATGCGATTCAATTTTCGGAATGTACA
>CAMOXP010000140.1 GCA_946629205.1 uncultured Bacillota bacterium | reverse complement strand
AAGTCCGCGTCAAGGTCATCGAGATCGACTCCCAGGGCAGAATCAACCTGTCCAGGAAGGATCTGCTGTAATGTGTCATTAGGGACGGTTCTTTTGACACATTTACAATAAATGTAAATCGTTATAACCCGAAGTGCTTTCGCTGTGCGCAGGCCTTCGGGTTTTCCATTTTCTGGAAATGTGTCAAAAGAACCGTCCCTTTTGACACATCTGTGATATAATTAGCGCAGTGAATTATATGGAGGTGCGCTATGGCAGATTTCAGAAGACCAACAATGTTGATGATATTGGACGGATACGGGATCAATCCGAGAAAAGAGGGTAACGCGATCGAAGCGGCGAACAAACCTCATCTCGATGAAATATTCGCGAAATACCCGGGAACGACGCTGAAGGCCTGTGGGCTGGATGTGGGGCTGCCGGAAGGCCAGATGGGCAATTCCGAGGTCGGGCATTTGAACATCGGCGCGGGCAGGATCGTGTATCAGGAGCTGACAAGGATCACCAAGGCTATTCAGGATGGGGATTTCTTTGAGAATCAGGCGTTTCTGAAGGCGATCGAGCATGTGAAGAAGAACAACTCGACGCTCCATCTGCAGGGACTGCTGTCGGACGGGGGCGTGCACAGCCACATCACCCATCTGCTGGCCCTGATCGACCTGGCGAAGAGGGAAGGCGTAGAGAAACTGGTGGTGCACTGTTTCCTGGACGGCAGAGATGTGCCGCCGCGGTGCGCCGAGGAATATATGGATCAGCTGACTGCTCACATGGAAGAAATCGGTCTGGGGCAGGTCGGTATCGTGAGCGGCCGCTACTACGCTATGGACAGAGACAAGCGCTGGGAGCGTCTTGTGAAGGCCTATGACGCCATGACCATAGGCGAAGGCATGCACGCGGCAACAGGGCAGGAAGCGATCAGAAACGCCTACGAGAGAGACGAAAACGACGAATTCGTACTGCCGACCATCGTGGACTGCGACAACTATCCTGACGGGTTTGTGTGCGACGGAGACGCAATCATCATGTTCAATTTCCGTCCGGACAGGGCGAGGGAGATCACCAGAGCCTTTGTTGATCCGGAATTTGATGGTTTTGCATTTGAAAGAAAGAAAAAGGTCAGTGACATCTGCTACATCTGCATGACGCAGTACGATGCGGAAATGCCGAACGTCACGCTGGCTTATCCGCCGGAGACGCCGTCCAACACTCTCGGCGTCTATATCTCCAGTCTGGGCATGAAGCAGCTTAGAATCGCCGAGACCGAGAAGTACGCGCACGTCACATTCTTCTTCAACGGCGGCGTCGAGGAGCCGGAGGAAGGGGAAGACAGAATATTGATTCCGTCACCTTCTGTAGCGACGTACGACATGCAGCCGGAGATGAGCGCGCCGGAGGTCACGGCCAGAGTGCTGGAGGAAATCGCGTCAGATAAGTATGACATGATCATCCTGAACTTCGCCAACGCCGACATGGTTGGGCATACGGGCGTCATGGAGGCGGCCGTCAAGGCCATCGAGACGCTGGATGCGTGTGTACCGCAGATCGTGGACGCAGTCCTGGCAAAGGGCGGACAGATCCTGCTGACCGCGGACCACGGAAACGCGGATGAGATGCTTGACGAAAACGGAAACGTGATGACGGCGCACTCTTTGAACGATGTGCCGCTCGTCAACATCTCCGCAGACCCACTGCCTCTGAAAGACGGCGGCAGACTGTGCGACATTGCGCCGACCATGCTCAAACTCATGGGACTGGCGATACCGGAGGAAATGACGGGGAACCCGCTTGTATAGTGAAGAACACCACTCAACAGAAGAATGAACTGGACAAAAGAACAAAGCGATACAATTGAAAAAACCGGCAGAAGCATTCTCGTATCCGCAGCGGCGGGCTCGGGCAAGACCACTGTGCTCGTCGAGCGGATCAAGCGGCTTCTCATAGACGAGGGAACCGACATCGATCGGTTCCTTATTACTACGTTCACGAACGCTGCCGCAGCAGAGATGAAAGAACGGCTCGAGAAGGCTTTGCGGGAGGAGATGAAGAAACCCGGGGCCGATAAAGCCTTGCTCACACGGCAGCTTTCGAAACTGCCCTCTGCAAGCATCGGCACATTCCATTCCTTTGCATTTGATGTGATCCGCCAGTACTTCTATCTGATCGATATCGAGCCGGGATTCAATGTCGCGGACGATGTGCAGGTGAGCATCATGAAACAGGAGGCGGTGGACAATGTGTTCCGCCGGCGTTATGAGAACAACTCGGAGGATTTCCGCGCGTTCATATTGAAGTATTCAGGCAGTCGGAACGACAGGAACATCAGGGAAAGCGTGCTGGCGACCAGCAAAACCCTTGCAAGCATATATAACGGCATCGACTGGGCCTATGCAAAAGCAGAACTGCTGAGCGGGGCGCATCCGCTGGACGCCATCGGCGGGTACGGATACTTCGTGCGCATATTAGAGCGCGGACTGAAGGACGCCGGCAGTCACTACAGCAAAGCAGCGGATTTGGCGCATACAGAAGGACTGCCATTATGCCACGAGGCAGCCGCGGAGAATGCGGAAAAAATCGAAGAACTGATCAAAAGCGCCGAGGAGGCTTTTGCTTGTCCGGAGGAGGAACTCCGGGAAAAGCTGGAGGCTTTCGAGGATCAGCTGAGCGGCTTCAAGGCCAAAAGCATGGCGTACAAAAAGGACGATGCGGACGAGCAGACCGCGAATGCTCTGAAAGACGAAGCAAAGGCAGGATCGGACGCGCTGAGAACGCTCCGGAAGGAGGTTTACGGCCGCAGCTTCGATGAACTGGAGGCAGAATTACGCGGGGTGTATGCAGATACCCTTTACTATATCGACCTTATGGCCGAATACCTCTCAGAACTGAAATCGATGAAAAACGCGGAAAACATCATTGAGTTCGATGACGCGCTCCATTACACCATCGATATCCTGCAGCACGAAGAAGCGGCGGCGGAGCTGCGGGACAGATTCGAATACATATTTGTAGACGAATACCAGGACAGCAATTACCTGCAGGAGGAGATCGTCAACAGGATCGCCAGAGAGGACAACCTGTTCATGGTCGGCGATATCAAGCAGTGCATCTATAAATTCCGTTTGGCGGAGCCGGAACTGTTCCGCGACAGGGCGCTTCGGTTTGCGGAAGAGGAGACGTCGGGGCTGCTTTTGCATATCAGCAGCAATTTCCGGAGCAAGCAAAGCGTGACGGAGTCGGTCAACTGCGTTTTCCGGGCGGTCATGCCGGACTACGACAGCAGCGCTGAGCTTCACTGCACAGCAGGTGAGGAACATACGGGATTTCCGCCCAGGATCCATCTGGTCGTGAACGGCGAATTCGGGGACGACGCCCCGGAAAAGAACGACGCCGAGGGAGCTGTGGTTGCCGGGATCATCCGGGAGCGGCTGGGCACGGAAGTCTACGATACGAAAAAGGAGTGCATGAGACCGCTTACTCTGCGGGATTTCGCCGTGATCGTCAGAAACAATGCCGAGGTGGAGGCGCTGGAGCGGTATCTGATCAACGAGGGTATCGCAGCCTACGGCGAGAGCGGCGGCAAATACTTTGACACAGTAGAAGTGCAGGTTTTCCTCAACCTCCTCAAAATCATAGAAAACATGCGGCAGGATGTGCCGCTCATATCCGCGATGCGCTCCATCGTATTCGGGTTCACCGTCAGGGAACTGGCGCAGATCAGGATCGCGTGCAGGTACGGCAGCTTCAGCGATGCAGTGCTGGAGTACGCGGCGGGAAAGACCGATGCGAAGGACGAGTCCGAAACGCCGGACGCGGCAGGGACGCAGGAAGCGCCGGATCAATCGGGAGTGCCAAAGTCTCC
>CAMOXP010000139.1 GCA_946629205.1 uncultured Bacillota bacterium | reverse complement strand
TCGTGTGGCGTTTTCTCTTTTCGATGTTTTCCAGACGCTCGCGGGTGCTGAGCGGGTAGAGCTGGAAGTCTCCGCCGCCGACGGTCAGTGTGTCGCCGGCTCTTAAGATCGCCGGCTCGGTGACCTTGCGGCCGTTGATATAGGATCCGTTTTTCGAGTTGAGGTCAGTGTATTCCCAAACGCCTTCCGAGTCGCGGATCAGGGTGCCATGGCTCCTGGAAACGCCGCCCAGATTCAGGATGATATCACACCCCCGGGAGCGTCCCAGCAGGTTCTCCCAATGGGTCAGAGGCACCGTAGTGGCGTCCGGGCACTTCAAGTAAGCCCAGATCTCAGAAGGATTCCGCATTCTGAGCAGGGCGAAAATCTGGTGCAGCAGAATCAGGATCGCCAGACCCATGCAGACCCACCGCACGCCTGTCGTGAAGTACAGGGATACATATTCAATTAAGCCGTCGTATTCTCCCATAGTCGTTAGTATAGTTTATCTGTGTGTAGATTTCGTGTGCGTAAAATTATAATATATGCTGCAGCGCGATCGCGACGATCGGGATCGTGATGAGTGACAGGATCGTCGTCAGCATGACGCCCTTTGTCGCAAATTCCACATCCGCATGATACCGCTCGCTGAGGATGACCGACAGCATGGCGCAAGGCATGGCCGCCTCCATGATGATGACCGTTCCGAACAGCGTTCCGCCGCCGATGATCAGTTTGACCAGGATCAGGGCGATGGCAGGAGCCGTCAGGAGTTTCAGCAGGCAGACCAGATAGGCCGGCTTGTTTGTGAACATATCTTTGAAACTGATGCGCGCCAGGTGCGCACCGACGACCATCATTGCCAGGGGGCTTGTCGCGCTGCCGATCATGTCCACCGGTCCGCCGATGATCGGCGGGAGCGTGATCCGGCACACGTAGAACAAAAGTCCGATCAGTACGCCGATGAAGCACGGGTTGATCAAACCGCTGACTGTCTCTTTGAAACCCATCTTCTCTTCGCCTTTGGCGGCCTGGCGGATGAGCGTCACGCCGATGGTGAACATGAGGACATCAAAGGACGAGTCGCAGATGGCGCCGTAGAAGACGCCTTCCTTGCCGAACAGTCCGTCCAGAACCGGCAGGCCCAGGAATCCTGTATTTCCGAAGACCATCATGAACGCCATGATCCCGCTTTGGGAAACCGGCAGCTTGATGATGGACGTGAGGATCTTGGAGATGATCATGGCGATGATGACGACGCCGATGAAGATCAGCACCACGTAGCCGCAGTTCTGCAGCTTCTCCATGGAGAATTCCATCTGCATGGCGGCAATAACAAGACAAGGGTAGGTCACATTCGTGATGATGTTCGATACCCCTTGTGTGTGGTTCGTGTTGATGATCCCCAGCTTCATAATAATGTAGCCGGGCAGGATCATAATGAATACTTTCGCCAGTGCCAGAATGACATCCAGCGCCCCCATGCTCGTCATAAAAAATCACCTTTCGCTTTCGCAAAAACTCACCATGATTATAACTTTTTTTAGGGGTGCGCACAAGGAAACTGAATGGATATTAAGAGTCTGATGTGTTAGAATCAAGGCATGGATCAGAGCAGCAGAAAGACAAAAGACTTCAACAGACCGACGATGCGCATATTCTTGGATTATTTCAAGCCCCACATGGGGCTTTTTGTGCTGGATCTGTCCTGCGCGCTCATCGCGTCTGCCGTGGATCTGATATTCCCGCTGGTGGCGCGGCACGCTATGTACCACATGCTTCCGGACAAGGAATTTGAGACGTTCTTCCACGTGATGATCATCGTAGCCATCGCCTTCTTCATAAAGGCGGTCATGCACTACATCATCACCTACTGGGGGCACATGTTCGGCGTGCGGGTCGAAGCAGACCTCAGGGACGATCTGTTCTCCCATATGCAAAGCCTGGATTTCTCGTTTTTCAACAGGAACAAGACGGGCCAGCTGCTGTCGCGGATGACGGGCGATCTGTTTGAGATCACTGAGATGTCCCACCACGGACCGGAGGATCTGTTCATCGCCAGCGTCACCATCATCGGCGCGGTCATCATCATGTTCACCATCCAGTGGAAGCTGGCCTTGGTGATCCTGATTTTGCTGCCCATCGCCTTGATCGTCGTCATGCTGAACCGGCGGCGGATGATCCGCACATCCAGAGGGGTCAAGGAGAAGCTGGCGGAGATCAACGGCGAGGTGGAGTCCGGCCTTTCGGGCATCCGCACCAGCAAAGCCTTTGCAAACGAAGATACAGACTACGCGAAGTTCGCAGTGGCAAATGAAGCCTTCAAAACCTCCAAGTGCGAGAACTACAAAGCCTTCGGCATGTTCGCTTCGTCTCTGGAGTTCTTCATGAGCATCATGCCGGTGGTCATCATGGCCGTGGGCGGCTGGATCATCATGCGGGATGAGATGAACTACGCGGATCTGATTACATTCTATTTATACATCGCTACATTCATCACGCCGATCCGCAAGCTGGCCGGCTTCATGGAGACCTTCATGAACGGCTGGGCAGGTCTGAGCCGGTTCGTCGAGGTCATGCGCCTGCAGCCGGAAGAGGAGATGGAGCCCGGCACCGGCAAGCCGATCACAGGCTACGACATCGACATCGATCAGGTGTGGTTCTCCTACGAAGGCTATGATCGGGGATATGACGGGGGCGGAGACCGCGACGGCGAGGTGGAGGTCATCCGCGGCGTCAGCCTGCATGTTGGAGAAGGTGAGACCGTCGCCATCGTCGGACCGTCCGGCGGGGGCAAGACCACCCTTTGCCAGCTGATCCCGCAGTTTTACGACGTTGACGCGGGAACGATCCGGATCGGCGGTACAGACATCCGCGAGATCGACCGGCACACCCTCAGAAAGAACATCGGCATTGTGCAGCAGGACGTGTTCCTCTTCCCGGACACGATAGCTGAGAACATAAGATACGGCAGGCCCGGCGCCACGGATGAGGAAGTCATCGAGGCGGCGAAGAAAGCGGAGATCTACGAGGATGTCATGGCCATGCCGGAGGGTTTTGCATCCTATACCGGGGAGCGGGGCGTCCTCCTTTCGGGCGGGCAGAAGCAGCGCGTCTCCATCGCCCGCATCTTCCTGAAGAACCCGCCGGTGCTCATTCTGGACGAAGCCACGTCGGCACTGGATACAGTCACGGAAGCGCGCATCCAAGGCGCTTTCGACAAGCTGGCGGAAGGCAGGACCACCATCATCATCGCCCACCGGCTGTCCACGATCAGGAACGCGGACCGGATCATCCTCATCGACGAGGGCGAGATCAAGGAAGAAGGCACGCACGAAGAACTGATGAACATGGGCGGACAGTACGCCTCATTATATAAGGTTTAAGATATAAGGTAGGTATAAGGTAGTAAGAGGGATAAGACAGCAGGGATGGAAAAAAAGAGACAAAAGGAAATACTGATGCTGGCGATCCGCGCCGGAACGATCATGATGAAGAGCGGTGCGGAGATCTACCGGGTCGAAGACACCATCGAACGCATCTGCAAAGCCTGCGGCATCGAGTACGTCAACGTGTTCGCGACGCCGACGGGGCTCTTTGTGTCCACGGACAATGAAGAAGCGAGCAACACGGTAACCTATATCAAGCGTGTCAAAAGCAATGAGACAGACCTGACCAAGATCTCGAAAGTGAACCAGTTTTCGAGGACCTTCACGACAACGGACATGACGGTGGAAGAGGGCGAAAAGATACTGGACGATATCGAGAAGAATAAACCCTATCCGTTTTGGACTCGGGCATTGTCCGCAGCTGTAGTCACGGCTTGTTTCAGTGTCATCTTCGGAGGCGGGGCGCTGGATTTCTGCGTAACTGTTGTCGTGGGTCTCCTGTGCTATATGCTTTCCCG
>CAMOXP010000138.1 GCA_946629205.1 uncultured Bacillota bacterium | reverse complement strand
CTGAAAGAAAAGGATGTTCTGGAAGACGGAAGGGAAGTAGATTCCGCAAATGGAGAGACCTATCTGGATCTGGGCTGCAGAATGGATAACCAGTAATATGCGCAAAACCACACGGGCGACTCTGCAACTACCTGTAGAGCCGCCTGTTTTTTTATGGTATAATAAAACATCACTTTAAACGATGAGTGTGCCTGCACGGACCGTGCGGGTTTCACACAAAATGACATAAAGGATTGGCGAAATGATTTGTTTCAGACGCAGACTTCCTGCACTGTTTTTCGGGCTGGTTCTCACGGCTGCGCTGACGCTGACACTGGCAGTGCCGGCGGCGGCTTTTGCAGAAGACAACGGAACAGTTCCGACCAGAATAACGAAATATTTCAACGTAGATGTCCAGGTCAACGAGAACAACAGCTACGATTTTACGGAAACTGTGGGAACGGTTTTCAACACGGAAGGCCACGGGATCTATCGTTATATCCCGATGACCTTCGACGGTATCCGCGAACGAGTAGATTCCGGCTGGTGCTCCACAGATCCGCTGAACGCTTACGAAGAGGACGACAACTACATCCTGCAGATGGGGTCCGGCGACAGTTATATCTTCGGCGATCATGAGTTCCAATATGGGTACAAAATAACTTTCCGGGATGACCGGGATGATTCGGGCGACTACATGTACATCGATGTGCTGCCGACCAACTGGCAGACGCCTATCGAATCCGCCGACATCAATATTGAAATGCCAAAAGCAATCCAGAAAGACTGGGTCACTGTTTACATCGGCCAGTACGGATCCGAGGCCGATGACACCATGGCCTCCTGGGAACTGATCAGCGGCGGAAGAAACATCCGGATCCATGAGGAAGACTTGGATAAGGGCGTCGGCATTACGGTTTTGGCCAGACTTCCGGAGGGATACTGGGTCGGCGTCGAGGATAATCAGGGTACAAAGACAGCAGCGACCGGGCTGCCGGCTCTTCTCGCGCTCATCCTTGGCGGCCTTTGGGCGAGATTCGGCAGACGGCAGTCGATCGTCGAGACTGTGGAGTTCCACCCGCCAGAGGGCGTAACGCCGGCAGAGATCGGGCTTATCATCGATGGCGTGCTGGACAAAAAAGACATGGTATCCATGTTCGTCTACTTCGCCCAGAAGGGATACATGAAGATCGAAGAGGTATCGAAACGGGAGTTTGTATTTACAAAGCTCCAGGACATCGATTTGGAAGAGAAGCCTTTCGCAGTGCGGCTCTTTGACGGGCTCTTCAATGACGGCGACGTGGTGCACACAGATAATATGAGCGAAGACTTCGCCTACAGTTATAAGGCTGCCTGCGAGACACTGCAGGACGACTACGGCGACGTGACGCCGACCACCACGAAACTCATGCAGCTGATCAGCGGCTTCACGCTGTACGCCTTTGCGCTGGTGATTCCGTTGATGGGAATGACTTATATGCTGCGCGGGGACATTTCTATATTTGCTTCTGTACTGACTGCACTGATTGCCATCTTCCTGACAGGGCGCCTGAGAAAGAGCTACCGCTACAGGATGACAGGCAGGAAGATCGGTTCGAGAGTGCTTCGGATCATTCTTTGGTTCATCGATATCGCAGCCCTGCTGATTACGGCCTACGGTGTGGCGAATGCCTTTGACAGCATTATTGTCGGAGCGATTTATTTCCTGGGCTTCGGCGCCTGCCAGTACTTCAATGTCTGCTGCGACAGACTGACTGACAAGGCGGCCGAACACATGGGCAAGATTCTGGGACTGAAAAACTTCATCCAGACAGCGGAAGTCGACAGGATCGAAGCACTCGTAGAAGACGATCCGGAATACTTCTACAGCGTCCTTCCTTACGCATATGTCATGGGCCTGACCAATAAGTGGATCAAGAATTTCGAGCACATCAACGTGACCGTGCCTGACTGGTACAGCACCTACGATACGGCCGGCCCGCACATGATGGTATTCCACATGGGCGACTCCATGGGCGGCATGACAAGCGCAGTCACAACGTCTGTAGCGACGCACCTGTCGCCGGATCTTTTCAGCGGAAGCGATTCGGGCGGCGGATGGTCCGGCGGAGGCGGCTTCAGCGGCGGGGGAGGAGGATTCTCCGGCGGCGGAGGCGGCGGCGGAGGCGGCGGCTTCTGGTAGGCGACTCGCTGTCCGCACGGTATTGGAGCAGCGTCAGCTTAGAAGACACTCTGCTGAACGCTTGCGCTCTGTCCTCACGTAACGGTTCTAAGCTCGTTCCGCGCTAGACGCTTGAACTCACTAAGAACCGACGTTGCGGAGGTCAGCTCTGTGTCTTCCAAACTAACGCCGCAGATCCGTGCTTCAGGAGGTCTATGACAAAAAAAGAGGAGAATCGGTTGAGTGAATATATTAGTTGCGAATGATGATGGAATCGAGGCGCGGGGCCTGAGGGAACTTGTGACGGCGCTGACGGAACGCGCGGGCGCGGATGTTTATGTGTGCGCGCCGGACGGGCAGCGGAGCGCGGCGAGTCACGCCATCACGCTGCGGAGCCCGGTCAGTGCCTGGCCGGTCGCGTTCGACGGAGCTGCGGAAGCTTTTGCGCTGGACGGAACACCGGCGGATTGTGTAGCGGTGGGCCTGAAACTGATGAAGCGGCTCGGCGTCGAGATCGACATGGTGTTCGCGGGAATCAACCATGGGGCCAATGTGGGAACGGACATCATCTACTCGGGAACAGTCGGAGCGGCTCTCGAGGGGTCGATTCAGGGCGTCCCGTCCGTGGCGGTCTCGGTGGACAGCCACCAGGCGACCCACTTCGATTACGCCTGCGATCTGGCGGTAGACACGATTCGGAAGACCGGCGGCAAGTGGGATGCGCGGATCATGCTGAACATCAACACGCCCGACCTGCCGGCAGAGGAAATCAAAGGCGTCTGCCACACGGTGCTGGGCGAACGGGAGTACCTCAACGACGTACAGGTTGAGACGGAGGGGGAAGTCACCACCTTCATCTATGGCGGAGACGCAGTGCTTTACGAGAGCGACGAGAACCACTTCGATGTGATCGCCCTGGAAAACGGGTACGCATCCATCACGCCGCTCCAAAAAGATATGACAGCGTATAAAGCCGGCGACATGCTGGCAGACTGGAGGATAGGAAAATGACATTGAACAGAGAAGACACACTGGCAGTATTCATCGATTTTCAGGAAAAACTCGTGCCGGCCATGCACCATAAGGAAGAGCTCATCGACAAGACCTGCCGGCTGGCCAAGGGCCTTGCGGTGCTGGGAATCCCGCACATCGTGACCCAGCAGTACACCAGAGGAATCGGCGAGACCATTCCGGAAGTGGCGCAGGCTATCGGCGAGTTCGAGCCAATCGACAAGACGACATTTAACTGTCTGGGACATGTGGATTTTGTCAACCAGCTCGAGATCGAGGCGAAGAAGAACATCATCGTGTGCGGCATCGAAGCGCACATCTGCGTGCAGCAGACCGTGGAGCAGCTGCTGGCTGACGGGTACAACGTATATGTTCCGGTCGACTGCCTCTCATCCAGAAGCCAGAACGACTTCCTTTGGGCGGCAGAGAGAATGGAAACAGCAGGGGCTGTCATGACCACCTATGAGTCGATACTCTACGAGATTCTCAAAGACTCAAAGGCCGAAGAATTCCGAGAAATCTCGAAGATTGTGAAATAGCCGCAGCCGGCCGCGCGGCGAGGTGCATAAATGTTTTTATTCGATAACAGAATCACATTGGAGAACAGAGACATACTGGAGGAGTACCTCAACGGATTCGAGTACAAAACCTCCGGCCTCTCTTACAGTGCGCTCTACATGTGGCGTGACATCAACCAGTTCAGCTGGGACATGATCGGCGACTACATGTGCATGAGCGGCG
>CAMOXP010000137.1 GCA_946629205.1 uncultured Bacillota bacterium | reverse complement strand
GGAGTTGCTTTTCAGAATAGGAACGATGGCCGTTCCTGTGGTATACTTGTACTGCAAAGGAGAGAAAACGGGCCATGAGCATACGAGATTTTATTGGGTACATCATGGGATTGATCCTGTTCGTGGTTTTGATCCCGATCATCATGTGGAAGCTGTCCGGGGACATCCATCCGGGGATGGCGCAGACGGCGATCCTGGCGGTACTGACGCTGGGCGGGATCGGTCTCAGCATTTGGTCGATCGTCTACATGCGGCTGGTGGGCAGGGGCAACCCCATGGACGCCTTCAATCATGAAGTGGCGCCGAGGACGAGCCAGCTGATGACGCGCGGGCCGTATAGGCTTTGCAGAAACCCCATGCTGCTGGGCGTGTTCATCTATTACATTGGACTGCTGATCTATCTCCGGTCCTGGCAGGCGGTGGTTGTGTTCGTCCTGTATGCGGTCATCATGATGGTCCAGGTCGGCCGGGAGGAAAAACGGCTGGAAGAGGACTTCGGCGACGAATACAGAGAGTATAAGAAGAAAACAAAGAAAATCATCCCATTCGTGTGGTGAGATTTGTGTGGTGACAAGAGGCGATATGGATAAGAAAAGAACAATATATGAGATTTTCGGCACAGACGCCCATGAGATGACGAAGGCGCTTATGGAGGCGGCGGACATCGCGGAGCAGATCCCGCGCGGCGCGTCGATCGCCCTGAAGCCGAACCTGATCCTGGCGGCAAGCCCGGAGGGAGGCGCAACGACCCATGCAGGGGTCCTGTCAGGATGCATCGAGTACCTGCAGAGCAAAGGCTTCACAGACATTTCGATCATCGAGAGTTCATGGTACGGGGAAGGGACCCAGCGGTCCATGAAAGCCTGCGGATATGACAAGGTCTGTGCGGAATACGGCGTTCCGTTCTATGATTTGAAGAAGGATGAGACCAGGAGGGTCAAAACCGCCATGCGGCCCATGGACATCGCCTGCCGGGCGCTGGATGCGGGTTATCTGATCGATATGCCGGTCCTGAAGGGGCACTGCCAGACGGCGATGACCTGCGCCCTCAAGAACCTGAAGGGATGCATTCCGGATCATGAGAAGCGGCAGTTCCATTCAGACGGGCTGATCGAGCCGATCGCGGCGCTGGCGGCGGCGCTGACGCCGGACCTGGTCATCGTGGACAGTATCTGCGGGGATCTGGACTACGAAGAAGGGGGCAATCCCGTGCAGACGAACCGGATGATGCTCGGGACGGACCCGGTGCAGATGGACGCCTACGGGTGCCAGCTCATGGGGCTGGACCTGACGGACGTGCCGTACATCGAACTCGCGGAGGATTGGGGTGCCGGGAGCACTGAACTTGCGGACGAAGACATCGTCAGGCTGAATGAGGCGGCATTTGCGGCGGAGTATCCCCAGCCTTCGGGGAAAGTGAAGCGGCTGCTGCGGAACGTCAATGCCGACAGCGCCTGTTCCGCCTGTTTCGCGGCTCTTGTGAGGGCGTTGCACCAGGCGGACGAAGAGGGCCTCAGGATCGGAGGACCGATCTCCATCGGGCAGGGATACCGTGAGAAAACGCCGGAAGGCCTGGGCGTCGGGCGATGCTGTCAGGGCGCCGAGCGAAACGTCTACGGATGCCCGCCGACCGCAAGCGCAATCCTGCAGCAGCTTAGGGACGAAGCCAAGTAAGAGCGGTGCGGAGCAAGCGCCGTCCCTGGCGGCGGAGACAGCAGACCATCAGAAGCAAGAGCAAGAGCAAAAGCAAAAGCAAGAACAACCGGAATAGGAGCAAGACAATGGAGTACAGAATAAACCGGAAAACAGGCGACAGTTTCAGCGAGATCGGGCTCGGCACAGCATATCTGTTTGAAGCGGGGCTGGAAGAAGGCGTCCGCGCGCTGCAGCGCGCCGTGGAAGGCGGCGTCAACATCTTCGACCTGGCAGCGGGACACGGCGACACTTATCCGATCTTCGGAGAGGCGCTGGCGGATGTCCGCAAGCAGGTATATTATCAGATCCACTTCGGTGCGGAATATACCCAGGGCGTCTACGGATGGTCCCTGGATCCGGATACTGTGAAACAGTCTGTCGAAAAGCAGCTTACGGAGCTGAAGACAGACTACATCGATTACGGATTCATCCACTGTCTGGATGAGGAAAAAGACTGGGAGTCCTTTCAGAAGAACGGGATCCTGGAATATATCTATGAACTGAAGAAGTCCGGCGTCGTGCGTCACATCGGTCTTTCCTCCCATACGCCGGCGGTCATCCAGAAGATCCTCGACGAGGTGGGACCGGATCTGCTCATGTTCTCCATCAACCCGGCTTATGACAGCGGTGAAGGGGAGTACGCCAAAGGCAGCCTGAGCGCCAGGAACGAAGTCTATCGCAGATGCGAGGCGGAAGGGCTCGGCATCACAGTCATGAAGCCCTTCAGCAGCGGGCAGCTTTTGGATGCCAAGCAGTCGCCGTTCAAAGCCGCGCTGACGAAAGCCCAGTGCATCCACTACGCACTCGACAGGCCCGGCGTGCTGTCAGTTTTGGCAGGCGCGCGCAACACGCAGGAGGTGGAAGAACTGCTCAGATACCACGAGCTGCCGAAGGAAGAAAAGGATTACTCCGTGATCGGGACCTTCGACCCAGTCGATACGGAGGGAACCTGCGTCTACTGCAATCACTGCAGTCCGTGCCCGGCAGGGCTGGACGTCGGCCTGATCAACAAGTACTACGATCTCGCAAAAGCAGGAGATCTGCTGGCAGCAGAACATTACCGTACCCTTGAGCATACAGCAGCAGACTGCACCGGCTGCGGTCACTGCGACGCGAGATGTCCCTTCAGCGTCGATCAGAGCGGAAGGATGCAGGAAATCGATTCTTATTTTGGGAAATGATTCAGACTAAAATGATTCAAACTAAGCTGGCGTAGCCCTCCCGGATCGCCAGCTTCTTTTGATCTTGCAGCTGGCGGATCCTGGCCATGGCCGTATCCGTGACCCATTTGATATCCTGTTTTTCACGGGAGATACCAAGGCTGTCCAAAAACAGGGCGGCCACTTTTTCTGTCTTGATTTTGCGGCCGTCGAAAAGGGAAAGGATCTGTGACTGGAAATGATCTTCCCTGCGGAGATTGTCTTCTGCGATGCGGCGGACCTGTGCGCTGTCATAGATCCCGGCGTGGGACAGGACATAACAGGAGTAGGGCAGACTGAGGATCTGCTCCATGCTGGCGATGGCCTTTGCGGGATCCAGGTGATAAGGCAGTTTCGAGCCTTTGGACATGACGGCATCCCCGAGGAAGCAGACGCCGTCCGGCGTGACGACCGCCTGATGGGCGATCGAGTGACCCGGAAGCGCGATGAAACGGAAGGGGCCGCCTACTGGATTGGGCTGCACGATACCGGCGTTTCCGTCCTTGTCCTTGATTTCCTCCGGGGTACAGTAAATAGCGCATCCGTAAGTTTCCTGCAGAAGCTTGTTGGAACCGATGTGATCGATGTGCAGATGGGTATTGAGGATCGCGGTGGGAACAAGATCGTGCTCCCGGAGCACGGCAAGCATCGTCGCGCTTTCGCCCCGTCCGGTGTCGATCAGCACAGTGTTGCGCCCTGTGATGTACAGGCCGATCTGCGCGTTCCCGATCGTAGTTGTGTAAGTGTTTCCGATGATGTGGTCCATGATGCCAGTGTTTGTCGCTCAAATTACAGAAAAAACCTTGACCCATAGACGGGTCTATGTAGTACTATGGGATTATACAGCAAGATGCGGAAAGCCGCAAGAAAGAGTATACTATGAAACAGAACTTGTTACTACAATAAAGGAGGACAAGATGCAGTACAGAGAATTCAAGGATCTGAAGTTATCGCAGCTGGGATTTGGCGCTATGCGTCTGCCGGTCATCGACGGCGATGACGCGAAGGTGGATATCCCGCAGACCC
>CAMOXP010000136.1 GCA_946629205.1 uncultured Bacillota bacterium | reverse complement strand
CGGAAGCAGAGTACTCGCCTTTGAAATCCCTGTGCAGATAGAATTCCGGATCGTCTGGCGTCTGCATGACAGGGTAATCGATCTTCGTGTCCTTGATTTGGATCCATCCGACAAGATCATTGTTCTGCGCATAAAGGTCCGACAGATCCCGCGCGCTCTCGCGGATCTTCTTGAATTCCTTCTCTGAATCCATCTTGTCCTTGGCATACAAAAACAAGTGTGCTGCGCTTCCGCAGAACACGATGGCGCATATAACGATCAAGATCCAACTGACCAGACCTCCGTTGCCTCTGCTTTTGCCTTTTGCCATAACGCCTGTCTTCTCCTTCTATGCTGCTTATTATCTGTTCTGAACTGCCTGCCCTTTTGCAAAAGCTTCCTTATTCAGTCCAACGAACTTCGGCTTGACGTACTTCTCGATGACATCCATCCATTCCTCTTCCGTAAACGGCAAAGCGTTGGATGTGGCGCCAAGCAGGACGACGTTGACAGCCTTGCTGCTGCCGGCCTCCTCCGCCAAAGCCAGCGCGTCGAATTTCACGAGGGTCTGCGCTGCCTTTGCGAGGGTTTCATCGATATCAGCCGGATAGTCCACCTGTCCCAGAACGACGGGCATCGGCATGATCTGCTGCTCGTTAACATACATGGCGCCGCCCTTCTTCAGATATGGCAGCCACCGGTAGGCTTCCAGTTTCTCGAATGCGATGATGATATCCGCCTCGCCCTTCTCGATAAGCGGTGAAGCGACCTTGGAATCGCTGATCTTGACGTGTGTCACAACATCGCCGCCACGCTGGCTCATCCCGTGGACCTCGGAGAGCTTGACGTCATAGTTTTTCATCAATGCCAGATTTCCCAGAAGGACGCTTGCCAGCAGTGTTCCCTGACCGCCGACTCCTACGATAAGAATATTCTTTTCCATCTTATTTGTCCTCCTTCTTGATCGCATCAAACGGGCACACCTTCGCGCAAAGCCCGCATCCGATGCAGCTTTCTTTTATGATGTACGGTCTGCCGTCCTTGATCTCGATAGCAGGACAGCCGATCTTCATGCACTGACGGCAGTTCTTGCATGCGTCTGTGATCATCTGCGGCGGCTCGGTCTGCTTGACGATCATCACGCAAGGACGCTTGGTGATGATGACGGACAGCTCGTCCCGCTCCGTCTCCGTTTTGATCAGTTCCTCCAGTTCTTTGATCTCGAACGGGTCGATTTCAAATACATTCTTCACGCCGATGGCTCTGCACAGCGTGGCGATATCCAGCGCCGGCGCGATATCGCCTTTGGCGTTCCGTCCGGACGCAGGGTTCTGCTGGTGCCCCGTCATACCCGTAATGCGGTTGTCCAGAATGATGACCGTACCCTTGGCTTCGTTGTAGACCATGTTCACCAGTCCCGTAATGCCTGAATGGATGAACGTGGAATCCCCAAGGACCGCCACGAGGTTTTTGCTGCTGCCTGTCGCTTTCTCGAATCCGTGCTCCATACCGATCGAACCTCCCATGCAAAGGCAGGAATCGATGGCGTTGGTCGGTGCCAGCGCAGCCAGTGTGTAGCAGCCGATATCGCCCATGACCGTCGTCTTCAGTTTGCTGAGCACATGGAACAGGCCTCTGTGCGGGCAGCCCGCGCAAAGAAGCGGCGGTCTGCCGGGAGCATCCGTATTGTCTATTCCTGCGTCAGGCAGTGCGACGCCGAATCCCTTCCGGAGCATGTTGGCGCTGTATTCTCCCTGGATCGTGAACATGTCCTTGCCTCCGTGCACCGGGATGCCGGCCGCGCGGATCTGTTCCTCCAGGAACGGATTGCCTTCTTCGATGACATATAGCTTCTCGACCTTCGCCGCAAAAGCTGCAATATCCTGCAGCGGCAAGGGGTTTACCAGTCCCAGTTTGAACACGCTGGCCTTCGGCAGCGCTTCCCTGACGTACTGATAACAGATACCGCTGGTCACGATGCCGATCTCCGGATCATTCATCTCTTCCCTGTTCAGCGGGATGCTCCCCGCCATGATCTCATGAGCATCCGCCGCGATCTGCGCCAGGCGCTGCTCCTGCTTCACGTGGTTCACGCGGGCCATTGCCGGCATGGCGACATACTTGCGGAAGTTCTTCTCATAGGGGATCACTTCACGCTCTACGCGCTCGCCTTCTTCGACGATCCCTCTGGAATGGGAGATTCTCGTGCCGGAGCGTACGAGCACTACTGTGTCGTACTTCTCGCTCATGTCGAAGGCCAGTTTCATGAACTCCTTGCACTCAGTCGGATCCGCCGGTTCCAGTACCGGAACGCCGGCGCCCCTGCCGTGATATCTTGAATCCTGTTCATTCTGGCTGGAATGGCAGCCGTTATCGTCCGCCACCAGCACGACCAGTCCTCCGGTCACGCCGTTGTACGCTGCTGTAAAGAACGGGTCGGCCGCAACGTTCAGTCCTACATGCTTCATGCAGGAAAGGGCTCTCGCTCCGCCCATGGATGCGCCCACGGCGACCTCGACGCCGACCTTCTCATTCGGCGACCATTCTACATGCACCTCATCGCCGCATTTCGCCAGAGTCTCCGTCACCTCTGTACTCGGCGTTCCCGGGTATGAGCTGACCACTCTCACGCCTGCTTCCCAGGCGCCTCTCGCGAATGCTTCATTGCCTAACATGATTCGTTTCATTGTATTTTCTCCTTCTATCCTCATCCCCGCACGGAGGCTTTTGCCTTTCAGTCTCTGTGCGGAAGTATGTTTACGATTTCCTCTGACGCGATGGCGTCCCTGATGAGCTGCTCGCAGTCCAGTTTCGACTCGCTCTCCAGGATGCGGTCCAGTCTCGGTTTCGTGCTTGGATGCTTCGGCAGAAATACCGTGCAGCAATCCTCATACGGCTCGATGGATTTCTCGTAGGTCCCGATCTCCTGCGCCAGATCCATGATGTCCACCTTGTCCATTCCGATGAGCGGACGCATGACCGGCATCTGCACGCTGGCGTCTGTGACCACCAGAGCCTCTGCCGTCTGGCTCGCTACCTGGCCGAGGTTTTCTCCTGTGATGAGCATATTGCAGCCGTTGGACTTCGCAAGTTCTTCTGCGATCCGCATCATGAACCGCCGCACCAGTATCGTTGTCTCCTCTTCCGGGCAGTTGGTCACGATCTGCTCCTGGATCGGCAGCAGGTTGATCACGTGCATCCGGAACCTGCCGCAGTACGTCGCCACCAGGCTCGCCAGTTCTTCTACCTTTTCTCTGGCTCTCTGGCTCGTGTACGGATAGGAGTGGAAGTGCACGGCCTCGATCAGCATGCCCCGCTTGGCCATCATCCATGTGGATACCGGCGAATCGATGCCGCCGCTCAGCAGCGTCATGCCTTTGCCGTTCGTCCCCAGGGGCAGCCCGCCGAATCCCGGGATCTTGTCCTGGTAAACATAGGACTTGTCGTGTCTGACATCCACGAACAGTCTCACATCCGGATCGTGCACGTCAACGCGCAGAACCTTGCAGCCCTTGAGCACCGCCGCTCCGATCTGCCGCGCGATGTCCGGTGATTTCACAGGAAAGTTCTTGTCCGCCCGCTTGGCCTCGACCTTGAATGTCTTCACGCCGCGCTCCTCGATTGCTTCCATCATGTATTCCACGGCTGTACGCCCGATGTCCTCCATGGTGCTCTCGCACTCCATGGCCGGACTGATCGACGCTACGCCGAACACCTTGCCGATCTCGCGGATGATCGCTTCCTTACGCGCCTTCATCTCCGCCGGATCCACGGAAGCCTGAGCCTCGCCGCCGGGCACCTTCTCTGCGCGCACGTAGATGAGGCCTTCATGCCTGTACGCCCTCACCCCGTCAAATTTCTTCAGCAGTTTCTTGATGCGCTCCAGCAGCATGCGCTCGAAGTAGGGTTTGTTCATCCCCTTCAGCGCAACCTCGCCGCATCTGACTATGAAAATGTATTCGTCTTGT
>CAMOXP010000135.1 GCA_946629205.1 uncultured Bacillota bacterium | reverse complement strand
CGCCTGTGTCGCGCGCCGGTACGCGGAAGAAGGCTGCGCCAGCAGCGCGGACCAGCTGGAGCAGCTGCTCCTGTCGATTTTGTCCGGAAAACTGTTTTAGTCTGTCACGTCGACATCCGGAAGGATCATGATCTCATACTCCGGATACAGGTTCTTGACCTGCTCCTGCATGATGCCCAGGGCTTCTTTGCTGTCGATATCGAAGCTGAGAACGACATCGAAGCGTATTGTTTTATTCACAGTATCCGCGTAGAATCCGTGCATCTGCATGGCCCATTCGTTGGCCAGGATCGTTTTCTGTATGTTTTGTCTGATCTCTATGGCTTCTTCATTTGATGTGTTGTAAGAATAAACACCGATGCCTGTCAGGATCACACCTGTCTCACGATAGACCTTGAACTGCAGTTTTCTGGTCAGCACATCTACTTCGTCCACCGTCATTGTATCAGGCAGTTCCATGTGCACTGACCCGTAGTGTTTATCCGGCCCGTAGTTGAACAGCGTCAGATCGTAAGCGCCTCTGACCTCCGGTTCCTCCGTGATCAGCGCTCTGACCTCTTTCGCAGTTTCCGCGTCGCCTCTCTGGCCGATGATATCGTTCAGCGTCTCGATCATCATTTCGATTCCTGCTTTGATGATCACGATGGAGATGATGACGCCGACATAGGCCTCCAGGGAGATCCCCCAGACCAGAAATACGATCGCCGAAGCAAGAACTGATGCCGAGAGGATCGCGTCAAAGGACGCGTCCTTGCCGGAGGCGACCAGCGCTCCGGAGTTGACCTTCTCTCCCTGCTTCTTTACATATGCGCCCAACAGCAGTTTCACGATAATTGCGACCGCAATGATAATGAGCGACACCATTCCGTAATCAGCCGCTTCCGGATGGATGATCTTCTTCACGGATTCCACCAGCGAGGTGATTCCCGCGTAAAGCACAATCGCCGCGACGATCATGGAGCTCAGATACTCGATCCGCCCGTACCCAAGCGGATGCTTTTTATCCGGTTTCTTCGCCCCCAGCTTCGCGCCGATGATCGTGATCACCGAAGACAGTGCGTCGGAAAGATTGTTGACCGCATCCAGTGTGACTGCGATCGAGTTCGAAATAATACCTACCGCAGCCTTAAACGCTGCAAGAAATACATTTGCGATGATTCCGATGATGCTGGTTCTTACGATCGTCTTTTCTCTGTCGACCACCAAATTGCTGATGTCTTTACTGTCTTTATTGCCTTTGTTGTCATTACTCATTTGTCTTCCTCCATTTGGGTCTGTTGGGCTTGGGTCTGTTGAGTTTGGCCCATCCGCGCCCGGGTGCTTTTGCATTAAAGGGCTCCCTGTACGGCCTTCTTTACTTCGTCCATGTCGACAGTCGGCTCGAATCTGGCGATGACCTTGCCTTCTCTGTCGACCAGGAACTTTGTGAAGTTCCACTTGATGTACGCCTTGTCACCAAACTGCTTGTTGTTGGCGTTCGCGAATTTGTTCAGCGCCGCCATCTTCAGGCCTTTGCCAAACCCTTCGAAAGGCTTCTCTGTCGCCAGATAAGCGAAGAGCGGATCCGCGGTTTCGCCGTTGACATCGATCTTCGCGAACTGCGGAAACTCCGTTCCGAACTTCATCGTGCAGAACTGGTGGATCTCGTCGTCGGATTCCGGCGCCTGGTTTGCGAACTGGTTGCACGGGAAGTCCAGGATCTCAAATCCCTGCTCCCTCATTTCCTTGTACATTTCCTCCAGCGGATCATAGTGCGGTGTGAATCCGCATCCCGTCGCCGTGTTCACAATCAGCAGCACCTTGCCGCTGTAGTCTGCCAGACTTACATCATTGCCCATTCTGTCTTTTACAGTAAAATCATAAACCGTTGTCATTTTCTTTCTCCTTTCGAACTTCCCTTTTTCGGAACTTCCTTTTTATTTACCCTTTGAATTATTCTTCGAATTACCCAGAAGTTCATATAACAATTCATATAACGTTTGCGCTTTTTCCGGCGGCAGATCGATGCAGCTTCCCACCTCGTCCGGAATATCCTTCGCCTGTTCCTGCAGCTTCCTGCCCTGCTCTGTCAGGGTGATCACGACGACTCTGTCATCCTCCGCGCTGCGGGATCTGGTGATGTAACCTGCCTGCTCCATCTTCTTCAGCAGCGGAGACACCGTTCCGTTGTCCAGCATCAGCTTCCCGCAGATTTCTCCTACCGGGATCCCGTCCTTCTCCCACAGGACCAGGAACACGATGTACTGCGTATACGTCAGACCCAGCTTCTTTAGCTGCGGCGTGTACAGACCGGTCACACTCCTCGCTGCCGCATACAGCGGGAAGCAAAGTTGGTGTTCCAGCTTCATCATTTCTTTGTAGTCGGATTCTTTCATTTATGTTATTCCCCTTTTGTTTTATCGCGGGTGCTCGTGTTTTCTCGCGTTTATTCTATATCTCGTCCATGGCTTCTGCGCATTTATATTTGGCACAATTATATTTTACACAATATATTTGCGTTGTCAAGAGGGTTTTCGTTTCATATTTGGTGCAGATTTCGGATTGTACAAGTTTTTCCCTTGAAAAGGGATCATAACTATGACTTTTTGATTTTGCAAAAGAGATCTGCACTTCTCAGACCGGGCGAGTCGTAGTTTTGAAGTCAATAAGTAATAGAATCTACGAATAGTGCACTTCCAAGGTTCTCCCAAACAGCCTACAACCCTCTCGCGGCAAGGTGACGCCGTTGATAGTCGTAGTTTTTGCCTATATTCTAGGAAAAAACTTTTACAATCCGAAATTCACTGCTCACGCGCCGTCAGCCCCCTTCAACTCCGAACTCACCTTCACCCGAGTACGTCCCCGATCACTTCGCCGATATCGCCGTCGATGGCGACGGTCTGCTCCTGGATCTCCTCCGGGTACATAGCTTCACCGTAGTTGATGCAGGCGTAGGTCGCGTCGGGATTCTCTGCGGTCATCTGCCAGAATGGGAATTTGATGATGCTGGGTGTGTTGTATCCTATGCCGAGCTCCAGGAAGAGGACCTTCCCGTCATGGCTGCGCAGGAACTGATGGTACCGCTGCGCTGCACGGTGCCAGCCTTCGTCCTCGACGAACGTATCGTCGGAGCGGAGGTTCATGGTGAGGGGCTCGCCGCAGACCGGACATGTCGGGACCAGCTCGCTCGGGATCTTCATATCCGACTGCTGCTCCATCATGTCGCGGACCATGTTTTCATTCTCGTAGGTGACAGGCGTGCACGGTACGCTGCACTGGAAGAGCCCGTAATCGCCCTGGGTATAGAACAGCCGCGCTTTGTCGAAGCCTGCCTTCTGGAAGCAGTGATCCACATTCGTTGTGATGACGAAATAGTCCTTGTCTTTGACCAAGGCAAGCAGCTGCTCATAGACCGGCTTCGGTGCGTCCATGTAACGGTTGATGAAAATATAGCGCGACCAGAAGGCCCACTTTTCCTCGGGCGTTTCATACGGATAGAAGCCTCCGGCATACATATCTTCGAAGCCGTACTTCTCCCTGAATTCAGAGAAGTACTTCTCAAAGCGTTCACCGCTGTATGTGAATCCGGCGGAAGTGGAAAGCCCTGCGCCGGCGCCGATCACGACTGCATCCGCTTCGTCGATCGCACGTTTCAGCCTTTGTATATTATCCGAGTAATTCCCGGTGGATCTCGTCATCGATATCCTTCCAGACATTGAACATCACCTCCATATGAATTCGTCCATCTCAACGCCATGAACTGCTACATACTTGCAGCTGCCTTTTCGAACAGCCTTAGGACACGAATACTTGAATCGCGGCTTTCTTTATTACTATACGACTGTTCCGTTCCTGACTGCATCGGCAATGGCTAAGATGCTTTCTGATTTCATGATAGCAAGTCCTTGTCTTTCATCGCCAAGCACCACCAACTGATCTCCAGGTGAAATCTCAAATATCTTTCTTGCTTTAGCAGGAA
>CAMOXP010000134.1 GCA_946629205.1 uncultured Bacillota bacterium | reverse complement strand
TCAGTGGTGATCTCCTTCGCTGCATACGGACAATGCGGCTCGTGCAGATCCCGCGTCATCTCCGTAATGCGAAGCATCGGCCCGGACGCTTCGATTTCCTCCAATGTGAACGCGAAGAGGTCTTCGTTGTCGGTCTTGATCTCGATGAAGCCGCCGGGCTTCAGGGCCCATGCGTAATCCATCAGGCGTTTGTGGTATGTGAGCCTGCGCTTGGCGTGGCGTGCCTTCGGCCAGGGATCGCTGAAGTTCAGGTAAACGCCGGTCAGCTGGTTCTCCTCAAAGAAGTCCGCCATCTGTTCCACAAAGCTGTTCACAAATTTCAGATTGTCCAGCTTCGCGGACACGCCTTCCATGCGCTCTTCTCCCGGCACGTTTTCCGGCCAGTTCGTCTCGCCGCTGACGCACATGGCCTTTTCGGCCGCGCGCAGGATGACCGTCTCCTGTCCTTCAATGGCCAGATATCTGCCGTCCGGATCAGACGCCGCTTTCTTGATGATGAACTGCCCTTTGCCGCAGCCGATCTCAACATAGAGGCCGCCGGTGCCGCCTGCGCCCGCAGCATCCGCACTGCAGTATTCCTGCAGGCTTCCGTCGTCTTTGTATACCATATGCCCGCCGCAGCGGGCAAGTCTCTTGTCTAAGTCTTTCGCCTTACGCTGTCTCATTTCGGTCAAACTCCTCTACTCACATCAGTACCCGCTGCGCCACGACGATTGCCAGGAACAGGCAGAACAGGATCGCTGCGATCAGGTCCCGCCTCGCGAATTTCATGGCGTTCATTCTAGTCCGTTTCACATTGCCGCCATAGCAGCGCGCTTCCATCGCCATGGCAAGGTCCTGGGCGATCCTAAAGGCGCTGATAAACAAAGGCACCAGAATCGGTATGAGGGCTTTTGCGCGGCGGAAGAGATTGCCGCTTTCAAAGTCGGCGCCGCGCGCCTGCTGGGCTTTGATGATCTTGTCCGTTTCCTCCAGCAATGTCGGGATGAACCGGAGGGCGATGGTCATCATCATGGCCAGTTCGTGAGCCGGCAGCCCGATCTTCTTAAACGGTGAAAGCAGCGCCTCGATGCCGTCGGTCAGCCCGATGGGCCGGGTCGTCAGGGTCAGCATGGTGGAACCGATGATCAGCAGGACCAGACGGATGCCCATGAAGACTGCCGTGTGGACGCCTTCCCGGGTGATGTGCAGAAAGCCCAGCTGCCAGAGGACCTCGCCCCGGACCATGAACAGGTTGATGGCCAGGGTGAAGGCGATGATGATCAGCACCGGCCTGAGTCCCCGCCAGATGTAGCGGCGCGGCACCTTTGATAAGATGATAACCGCCTCGAGCAGCACGAAGGGCGCGATGAATCCGGCGAAATCCTTCACGACAAAAAGCGCTACGATGTAGAGCAGCGTCGCTATGATCTTGATCCGCGGATCCAGCCGGTGGATCACGGAATTCCCCGGATAAAATTGTCCTAATGTAATATCTCTTATCATTTCTTCAGTGCCGCCGCAATCGCGTCCGCCGCCTCTTCGACGCTCAGACAGCCTGCCGGCAGTTCCATTCCTTTTTTCCGCAGCTGCGAGACGATCTCTGCTGCGTCAGGGAGCGCCAGCCCCATGGCTTTCAGCTCTTCCTCCCTCGCAAAGACTTCCTGCGGGGTTCCGTCCATCGCCAGTCTGCCTTTGTCGATGACCAGCACCTGGTCAGACATTCTGGCGATATCGTTCATGTTATGTGAAACAAATATGGTGATGTTCTTTTCCCGTTCGTGGATCTCCTGGACCATGTCGAGGATATCGTAGTGGGCCTTCGGGTTCAGCCCTGCCGTCGGCTCATCCAGGACGAGCACCTCCGGCTCCATGGCCAGAACGCCCGCGATGGCGACGCGCCGTTTCTGCCCGCCTGACAGTTCAAAGGGCGAAACGTCCTTGACCGCCTCATAGTCCAGTCCAACAAGTTCGATGGACCTGCGCACGCGCGCATCGATCTCCTCCTGCGGAAGACCCAGGTTCCCCGGACCGAAAGCAACATCCTTCGCCACGGTCTCTTCGAACAGCTGGTACTCCGGATACTGGAAGACCAGTCCGACCTTCTTGCGGATGTCGAGCATTTTCGTGTGACTGTCCGTTATGTCCGTGCCGTCGATGACGATCGTACCCGAGCTGGGCTTAAGCAGACCGTTCAGATGCTGCAGAAGCGTGGACTTGCCGGAACCTGTGTGCCCGATAATGCCCACAAAGCTTCCGTCTGCGATGGTGAAGTTCACGTCGTCCAATGCGACGGATTCGTGCGGCAGCCCCTCACTGTAGATATGTGTCAGATTCCGTACTTCGATCATGAGGACACCTCCTCTGCAGCTTCCGCAGGGACAGGCTGTGTCAGCGCATCGACCAGTTCCTCCGCCGTCAGGATGCTGTCAGGCAGATCCACGCCGCGGGCGCGAAGCTGTGACGCCAACTGCACCGCCGCCGGCACATCCAGGTTCAGCGCTTTCAGTTCTTCTTCCCGTGCGAAGATATCCCTGGGCGTTCCTTCCATGCGCAGCTTGCCGCCGTCCATAACGATGACGTGATCCGCGCAGGCGGCTTCCTCCATAAAGTGGGTGATAAAAATGACCGTCATGCCGCGTCGGTTCAGGTCGAGAGCGATCTTCAGCACTTCACTGCGCCCTCTCGGATCCAGCATGGCCGTCGGTTCATCGAAGACGATGCATTCCGGCTGCATGGCGATCGCGCCGGCAATGGCGATGCGCTGCTTTTGCCCGCCGGACAGAAGATGGGGCGCCTTATCCTTGTAATCGCCCATCTCAACGCCTTCGAGGGCAGCGTCGACACGCTGGCGGATCTCCGCTGGATCGATGCCGAGATTCTCCGGTCCGAAGGCGACATCGTCCTCTACGATGGCGGAGACGATCTGATTGTCCGGGTTCTGGAATACCATGGCCACCTTCTGGCGGACGTTCCAGATGTTTGCCGGATCAGAGGTATCCAGGCCATCGATGGTGATTTCGCCTTCTGTGGGGACGAGCAGGCCGTTCAGGTTCTTGGCCAGGGTCGACTTGCCGGAACCGTTCTGTCCGATGATCGCTGTGAAACTTCCTTTCTCAACGCAAAAGGAGACACCATCGATTGCGCGTGTCGCAACAGGTGCTCCTCCTTCGTCTGTCTTCATATAATCAAATATCAGATTCTCAACTCTTACAAATTCCATTTCAGCCTATTGCTATTTCCTGCCGATGCCAACCTTGTTCAACGCCGATGTGATGACCATAGCCAAAGCGATCCCCACTGCAAACTGTCCGATGTTCCACGGAATTCCCAGTGCCGCGACCGCCCATGAGCCATACATGACCTTCTCGGCAACGAAGTACCCGAAGACCATGAACAGTCCGCCGCAGGTCATGGCGAAGATACGCGCCGCAAGCATACTGCGGGAAGACAGATTTTTCTGCGCGAAGAAATCGATGATCAGTACGGCGATCAGCGCCATGACGCCTTTGATGAAGAAGGTCCATGGAGCCCAGACCGGGAAGCCGCCCAGGATGTCTCCCATCATGCTGCCCAGCGACGCTGCCGCGATACTGTGCTTTTTGTCCAGCAGCGCGATCGTGATGAAGATGATCCCGTCGCTCAGGTTCACATACCCTTGGGTGAAGGGGATCGGCACCCGCAGAATGAAAATGGCTACCATGATGATGCACATCATCATCGCCGTCAGGACGATTGCCGATGTTTTTTTAAGATTGGTCTCTATCATTTTGAATTTGTCTCCATAAGATTTTCGCTTTTCAAATACTTTTGTTTGGTTTACAATATCATAAAGCAATATTGTATATAATTAAATAGACAATAATTATTATTTTTATCAGTACAGTTTGAGGAGGACCACAATGAAAGCACTGCTTCCTGTCTTCGACGAAACCCGCGAAAAGCCTTATTATCTGCAGCTCTACAGCTACATCAGGGACCTGATCCTGGCAGGAGAAATCACCGAAGGCGAAAAGCTCCCATCCCTTAG
>CAMOXP010000133.1 GCA_946629205.1 uncultured Bacillota bacterium | reverse complement strand
GAATGTGATCCTCATCGGTCACGACATTTTCGAGAACGGATCCGAAGTGGATCGCATTGTAGATTTCAGGTTCCTTCTCCTCTTCCAAGTCGATGCACTTGGCGTAGCATCCTCCTTCGAAGTTGAACACGCCCTCTTCTGACCAGCCGTGCTCGTCGTCGCCAATGAGCTCACGGGCAGGGTCTGCGGACAGCGTGGTCTTGCCGGTGCCGGAAAGACCGAAGAATACGGCCGTTTCGCCTGTCTTCGGATCCATGTTGCAGGAACAGTGCATCGGAAGCACGCCCTCTTCCACCGGCATGGCGAAGTTCATGATGGAGAACACAGTCTTCTTGATCTCGCCGGAATACTGGGAGCCGGCGATGATCGCGAAATGAGCTTCGTAATCGATGATGATCGCCGCTTCTGAATTGATCCCGTAACGCTTCGCGTTGACTTTGTACCCCGGGGCAACGAGGATCGTGTAATCCGGTTCGCCGAACCGATGCAGTTCCTCTGATGTCGGACGGACGAGCAAGTCGCGGATAAACAGGTTCTGGGACGGGAGTTCGTTGATGACGCGGAAGCTTCTTCTGTACTTCGGATCTGCTCCTGCAAAACCATCAAATACATATACTTCATTCCCGTTCAGGAATCCGATCATTTCAGTCTTGATGGCGTCGAATACGTCCCTGCTGATCGGATGGTTGACATCACCCCAGTTGATTGCGTCATGTATGCCATCTGTGTCGACAATATATTTGTCGTGGGGCGAACGGCCGGTAAACTTGCCGGTCGTGACGGCCAGAGCTCCGGTGTCTGTGAGGATTCCCTCGCCGTTCCGGATGGCCTTTTCGATGAGGACGGTCGGACTGAGATTTCTCCTGACGACTGATCGCCTGAAGCCAAGCTCTGAAAGTCCATACGTTTCGCTGTAGTTTTCGTGGATGGTCGACGCCTTCAGATTGTCCCTCACGATCGAAGGATCGATCTGGAAGATGCCGCCGCTGTTGTTGTTATTCAGCATAACCAATCTCCTCTGAACATAACATCTTCTGCATGAATTCTTCGGGTTGATTTCATTATATATGATATAATCACTATCATGCAAACAAATTGGATCCAGCAGAAATACTTAAAAAGAGCAGGGCTGATCGCCCTGGTCACAGTGCTCGGCATGACGCCGCCTCTGTCGACGGATATGTACATGCCTTCCCTGCCGAAAATGGCAGAGTACTTTCACGCACCCGCGGCACTCGTCAACATGACCATGGTGATGTTCTTTATCTCCATGTCTGTGGGCATGCTGCTTATGGGGCCCCTCAGCGACAGAAGCGGACGCAAAAGGATCCTGATCATTTCGCTGCTTCTCTACATGCTCTCAAGCGCAGGCTGCGCAATGACGACCAGCGTCTACCTGCTGATCCTCATGCGGATCATCCAGGGAATCGGCGCAGGCGGCATGGTGTCTCTGTCCATCGCCATTATCAAGGACTGCTTCGAGGGACCGACCCGGGCGACAGCTCTGGCTGTGGTCCAGAGCATGTCTGTCATTGCGCCCATTGCGGCGCCGGTCATCGGCGCCCTGATCATACAGGTCTCCACATGGAGGATGGTCTTTCTCGTGCTGGCAGCGATTTCTGCCGCCTGCCTCATCACGACCTTTTTCTTTGAGGAATCCATCCATGAGGATGAGATCAACGAAGGCGGCGTTCTTGACTCGGTCAAACGCATCGGCGTCGTCGGGCGGAACATCAACTTCTCCGCCTTCCTGCTCACGGTGTCTTTCTATTCCGCTCCGTTCATGGCCTACCTGGCGGTGGCATCCTATGTGTACGAGGACTACTTCGGACTGCAGCCGACCACCTTCAGCATTTTCTTCGCTATCAACGCGCTGACCTCTGTCTTCGGTCCGCTCATATACATGAAGATCAACAGCAAGGCTCCTGCAAAAGCAACCATGTGGGTTTTGCTGATCACAGGTTTCGCAGCAGCGGCTGCCATGCTTTTGCTTGGGCACTTCTCACCGGTTGTCTTCCTGGCGACGATGATTCCGTTCAGCGTTGTCAACAGCTACATGCGACCCTTCTCCACGAATCTGCTGCTGGATCAGATCCAGGGGGACACCGGGTCCGCCTCTGCCCTGCTGAATTTCACGCACACGCTCCTGGGCAGCATCGGCATGTTCATTGGTTCCCTTCCCTGGGGCTCCTATATCAGCGGCATCGGTATGACCATGCTGGGTTTCATGATACTGACTCTGGCCGCCTGGATCTTCGTCCTGAAATCAGGCAAAATCAGCATGAAGGGTTTCTAACAGAGGGTCTCTAGCAGAGGATCTCTCATAGAGGACTTCCGGCAGAGGCTGAAATATTAACAAACCTAAAGAAAACAATCCCTATCTGCCGTTGTATAATTTATCTGTGAAAGGCCCGGTGTTTGCGGGATCCGCATCACCGGCAAATCGGAGTATTGCGATATGCAGAAAGGGATAGTATGAGAAGTAATTTAAGAATGATACTGCTGGCCGGACTGATCGCCATGATGGCGTTTGCCTTTGCCGCGTGCGGCGATTCGGACACAGATGAAAAGAGTACTACAGAATCACAGACAAAGTCTACGGAGCAAACCGAAGCGACGGAAGAGACAACCACGGAAGCCGCGGATGACTATGACATCATGAAAGGCTCCAAGCTGGAGGCAAACGGCAGCGAACTGCTCCTGTACGGGAACGATTTTCTGCTGATCATGCCGAACAATGACGACTGGGGCTATGAGCAGACTTCCCCGACGAGCGTGACGATCTATGATAAAGACTCCCGGGAAGACGGTTTTGGCGGCAACCTCGTCACCATCATGGCATTCGACCCGTCGGATAAATCCTATGAGGATTTCCCGGACTGCGCTGTCGCAGGCACAGGTAAGAATGTGAACAAGACGTTTATCGCCCTGTTCCCGTCCGATGCGCAGTTCGATCCGAACGATCCGGAGGACGAAGCAGAGTACATGGAGCTGTTCAATCATGTGAAAAAGATCGGCGAAGGAGCGGCCAACAGCCCGTTCCAGACAGCGGACAGCGACCCCGAACCGCAGCAATAGGAATAGCAGTAGGAACAGCAGTAACACAAAAGCATCACCAAGCGCGGTGATGCTTTTTTTGTTATCGCGGTGCGGAGTCGGCGTCAATCGCTGAGCGGTCTTGCTTTTCCTTCCGGATCCCGTCTTACGTCTTTTCCTGTTTCTTGATCTCCTCCCACAGGGAGACGTTTTCGTCGATGCTGTCGACCTTCACATCACCGAAGACCCAGGGGTGCCTGCGAATCATCTTCTCAGAGATTCCCTGGATCACATCGTCGATGGTGAATGCGCCGTCTTCTGTACCGATCTGCGCGTTGAGCACGACCTGCAGAAGCACATCTCCCAGTTCTTCACAGAGGTTTTCATCGTCGCCTTTCAGCATGGCGTCGACGGCCTCCTGGGCTTCCTCTGTCATATATTTCGTCAGGGTCTCGTGGGTCTGGGCTCTGTCCCAGACGCATCCGTCGGGCGCCCGCAGCTGTGCGACGATGTCCACGAAATCATGGAAGGTGTAGACGTCTTTGTTTGAAAGCGCATCTTTGGTCTGGGATGGCACGCCCGGAACAAATGCATCCTCCGCATCCAGATTGTCATCAACGATCCCGATGTCTGCCACGATGATCTGCCCGCAGTATTCTTTCGCGAAGGGCTGCAGATGCACCCTCTTCTTCGCGTGGAATGTGATCGTCACATCCGCTCTGACACAGCGTTCGTCGAGTTCACTTTCGTCGGTCAGATCGCCGCCCATGCCGGACGGGATATCCAGCGCAAAGACTCTCGCTCCCGCTGCTTTGGCGCGGGCGATCCTTGCCGCAACAGCAGCGCCTTGTTCGCGCAGTCTGCCATGAAATCCTGTTCCGTATATGGCGTCCACGACCACGTCAGGCGAGCCGCCGGACACTGTATCTCCCGGCATGGCCGCCGGAATCCCCATCTCCTTTGTCAGTTCATAGTTGGCGATCGCGTCAGGTGTCTGCGGCTCGCCGTCCACCAAAACG
>CAMOXP010000132.1 GCA_946629205.1 uncultured Bacillota bacterium | reverse complement strand
CCAGTTTGTTTCTCCGCTCTTCCCTCCTGAGAGTCAAAATTGACCGCTGGCGAGGCTTGTTCTATAATGAGTTAGCGAAATCATAAGTTATAGGAACGGAGCACACAGATGGAATTACAGAACGCGGCAGACAAAGCAAAAGCAGTAGAAGTAGAAGCAGCAGAAACGGCAGCCGAAGCAGCGGTAACGGCTAAGACGGCCGAAGCAACGACAACGGCCAAGACAGCCGAAGCAACGACAACGACCGAGACAGCTGAAGCAGCAGCAACCGGATCCGGTCAATCCCCGATGATGACTGATCCGGCGTCGTTTGATTTCGAGAAGTGGGAGAAGTGCATGACCCAGGTCCTGCATGAAATGCCCCAGGAGCTTCTCACGGAGAGCGACAAGCAGGGCGAGCCTGTCCTGCGGGCGGAGATCGCGGACTACCTGTACCGGTCCAGAGGCGTGGTCTGCAATCAGAACCAGGTCATCATCAGCGCCGGTGCGCAGCAGCTGTTCAACCATCTGGCCAGGATCCTGAAGCTGATGGGGATCGAGCATGTCTGTACGGAAGAACCCGGATACACGCCGGTCAGAAGCATACTGAGAGACTGGGGATTCAGCATCAGCAACATCCCTGTGAAGGATGACGGGCTTGCCATCGAAAAGCTGCCGACGAACATCCGCACGGCGGCGTATGTGTGCCCGCAGAACCAGTTCCCGACGGGCGCTTTCATGCCGGTCAGCAACCGGTATCTGCTTCTCGACTGGGCGGAGGAAAACGACAGCCTCATCATCGAGGACGACTACAACAGCACCCTCAGCAATGCAGACGAAACCGCACCGACACTTCAGGGACTCGACGGCGGGGAGCGCGTTGTCTATATGGGCACCTTCAGCCCCACCCTATTTCCGGCCGTGCGCATCAGTTACATGGTGCTGCCTGAAGACATGGCTAAACTGTTCAGCAGTATCAAGGACGAGTACGACCAGACCTGCTCCAAAACGGAGCAGCTGACACTTGCCCGCTTCATGCACGAAGGATTCTATCAGGATAATCTGAACCGCGTCAGAGCACTGTACGCGAAGAAGCTGCAGATCGTTCTGGACGCTATCGACGCATGCGATCCGAAGGGCACTTTCATCACTGTCGAAAACACCCAGTCCGGCGTCAATGTGATGCTGAAGATCGACACCCACGCGCGTACGATCTGCCTGGGATCTTCCGGAGAAGAGCGTTCCGAAGAAATCCGTCTTGAAATGACGGACCGCATGATCGCGTCTGCTGCCGATCTTGGCGTCAAGGTCAGGGGCGTCAGCCAGCTGAACAGCAACGGCCAGATCTATCTCACCCTGTCCTACGACCAGATCCCTTCCGGACAGCTACGCGAAACAGTCAAAGAGCTCATCCAGACCTTCAAATCGGTCATCATGATGGGCGGTCTCGATATTCCGTCCGTCTACGAAGTCATCCGGCTTATGAACGGCAGACCGCAGTTCCTGCCGGAACATTTTGCGCGTCTTGAAGGGTCGCTGGGCGCCATCGGAAAGACGGTTCCGTTCACCTATAAGACGCTGGAACAGAGCATCACGGATCTTGCCGAGGAAGGCCGGATCAAAGACCACAACCTCAAGCTTGAAGTCGACATCAGCGGCCACGGTGTGCTCTACATGAACCCGACCCACTACCCATCTCCAAAGCAATACGCAGAGGGCGTCCGTACCGGTCTCTTTGAAGGCGAAAGAAAGAACCCGAACATCAAGATGATGGACCAGGCTCTGCGCGACGCCACCAACGCGGCCATCCGCGAGCGCGACCTGTACGAAGTGATCCTCGTCGATCGCAATGGTCAGATCACCGAAGGCAGCCGCTCGAATGTTTTCTTTATCAGAGACGGCGAAGTTTATACCTCACCGCTCCATCAAGTCCTGCCGGGCATCACCCGCGGCAAGATCATCGAGACCCTGAAGGGCAAAGGCATCACAGTCCATGAGGAGCCGATTGCCGCAACGGATATCGCGTCCTTTGACGCGGCGTTCATCAGCGGCACTTCTCCCAAAGTCCTGCCCATCGCGCAGATGGACGACACTACTTATGATGTGAACGATCCGCTGCTGCGGAATCTGATGAACTGGTACGACCAGACTTTGGACTAATCCGTAATTTGAACCAGCACTTGAAGCTTTTGCAAAAGCAATAAATATACAATTCTCCCCATTCATTTTTTGAACAAAAAGTGTTACATTATAAGGTGTTCGTTTTATGAAAGGAGATTGTAATATTATGATCAAGAAAAAAGAAAAGAAAAAACGTGGTTTTCTCTCTTCATTCTCGATCTGCTTCCTCGTAGTCCTTCTGGCGGCGATCCTGTCATGGGTCATCCCGGCCGGTAACTACGACACGTTAGTATATGATGAAGGCTCCGGCCAGTTCGTCGTATACTCAGCAGATTATGATGAAGAGGCGGGCACCGGTACTACAAAGGAATATCCGGCGACCCAGGAAACACTCGACAGCTTCGGCATCACTGCAGGGCTCGACAGTTTCACAAACGGCGACATCTACAAGCCAATGTCTATCCCGGGCACATATCAGAAAGTCGAAGCGCATCACCAGGGCATCAAAGAATTTCTGGCCTCTCCGGTACAGGGTACTGCTGACGGTTTCGATATCATCTTCTTTATCCTGATGCTTGGTGGTACGATCGGTGTCATCAACTACATCGGCGCATTCAACGCCGGTATCGGCGCACTGGCCAGATCATGCAAGGGCCGCGAGCAGATCATCCTGATCCTGGTTACCTGCCTGATCGCACTGGCAGGAACAATCGAAGGCTTCTGCGAAGAGACCATCGCTTTGTATCCTGTGCTTGTGCCTGTGTTCCTGGCAGCGGGCTATGACGCCATTACGGCTGTCGGCGCGATCTACATGGGATCCACCATCGGATGCATGTTCTCAACGATCAACCCGTTCTCCGTAGGTATCGCGTCCTACGCTGCAGGAACATCCATGAACGCAGGCATCGGCTTCAGACTGGTCGGCCTGATCCTCGGTACAGCAATCACAGTTCTGTATTTGATGAGATATGCCAGCAAAATCAAGAAAGACCCTGAAAAGTCACTGGTATACGATCAGAGAGATCTCGTCCACGAGAAGTTCTCCGCCATCGATCTGGAGAACATTCCGGAATTCACAGTCAGAAGAAAGCTGGCTCTGCTGGCATTCGTCCTGACCTTCGCTCTCATGATCCTCGGCATCATGAAGCTGGGATGGTGGTTCGAAGAACTGTCGATCCTGTTCATGTGCTCCGGCGTTGCGATCGGCATCATCGGCGGTATTGGTGAGAAGAACATCGTTCGTGAATTCGTAAACGGCGCAGCTGACCTTGTCGGCGTTGCCCTGATCCTGGGCGTTGCCCGTGCGGTCACGATCCTGCTGGACAACGGAAACATTTCCGGAACGATCCTGCAGGGACTGTCCACCGCTGTTTCCGGCATGCCGCCTGCAGTATTCATCGTACTGCTCATGCTGGTATACGTCATCCTCGGATTCTTCATCAATTCGTCATCCGGACTGGCTGTACTGTCCATTCCGATCATGGCTCCTCTGGCTGACATTGTTGGAATTCCAAGAGAACTGATCGTATCCGCTTACGTATATGGTCTGGGAATCATCACATTCATCACACCGACCGGTATCGTAATGCCGTCCCTGGAGGTTGTTGAAACGACCTACGACAGATGGCTGAAACTGTCGATTCCGCTCGTACTGATCCTGACCGTATTCGGCGCGATCATGCTTATCATTCAGCTGATGTTCTCATAACGGAGGATACTTATGTCAGTATTAAATGGATATGAACCTGCAAAGGTTCTCGGATTCTTTGAGGAGATCTGTCAGATCCCCCATGGCTCCGGCAACACCAAGCAGCTCAGCGACTGGCTCGTGGATTTCGCAAAGGCAAGAAATCTGGAGCATTATCAGGACGAGCTGAACAACGTTATCATCATCAAAGAAGCTTCGGCAGGCTATGAAGGAAGCGAACCTGTGATCCTGCAGGGACACATCGATATGGTCT
>CAMOXP010000131.1 GCA_946629205.1 uncultured Bacillota bacterium | reverse complement strand
TACCTGCGGTTGCAGGCGCGGTTGCCGATCATATTGGAGAAGGAAACGCCGTTGCTGGAAACAGTGATACGGCGTTTTTTCGTTGCTGTGCTTAGATCCTCCGGCAGCGACCGCAGCTGCACTTCGATGTCCTCCCGCGCGATCTCGCCTTCGACGAGCTGGCGGAAGGCAGGGTGATAGGTGTGGCCCCAGGTCTTGTCTGCATCCTGTCCGGAGCCGCTGATCAAATCGGTGGATTTGAGACCGACGCGGATGATGTTGATGCCTGCGCCGGCGAGGATCCGGTACATCTCTTTGGTGATGGCGACAGCTTCCGGTGTCGTCAGCGGATGGTAGAGACCTGCCTGGGCCATGTCATAGAGTGCGGTGTCCTGCAGGACGATGGTCGGATAGAGGCGTGCGATAGACGGACGCATCCGGACGGTTTCCCGGGCGGAGTACAGACATTTTTCCAGCGAATCGCCGGGCAGTCCAATCATGAGCTGGATCCCCAGCTCGAAACTGTAGGAGTGGATCATAGAACAGGCCTCATACACAGCGGCAGCTGTGTGGCCGCGCCCGGCGGCAGATAGAACAGCGTCGTCGAAACTCTGGACGCCCAGTTCGATGGTATCCGCACCGTAGGAACGGAGATTGTCCAGAATGGCGGTGTCGATATAGTCAGGCCGCGTGGACATGTGGATCTTGTCGATGAGGCCTTTGCGTTTGTATTCTGCTGCGACGGCGAGGAACGCGGACTGTTCGTCCATGGGAAGACCGGTGAAACTGCCTCCGAAGAAGGCAACTTCGATGGTCTCGAGACCGCGGCCGGTCAGGGTAGGGAGATACGTCTCAATGATGCTGCGTACATCGGATGGCGTCACGTCCGGCTGGCGGGCGGTGATGGCCTTCTGATTGCAGAAGACGCAGTCATTGGGACAGCCGCGGTGGGGTATGAAGATGGGGATGATCGCGTGTTTCTTCATAGTATCACTCAATATCGCTCCGCGGGCGCTACTCCACAGCCAGGATGCTGCCGATATCCTCCAGGGCGTAGTCCTCGAACCATACAGGAAGGATGTTACGGCTTCTGATGAATTCTGTGATCGCTGCAAAATCCGGATGGACGGTGAGGTCGCCGTTGAAGACGATGGCGCGCTGATCGATCATTTCATCAACATTGACATAGATGCTCCCGGCAGTACCGCCGATGAAACCGTGCTTGAAACCGTTCAGTTTGATGCTGCCTTCCCGGATCCGGAGCACGCTGGCACCCTGGGCTTCCAGGGGCCTAGCAATGGATTCGTCGGATACAATAAAAGAATTATCGTCAACCGGCAGGCACATGCATCTCGTGTAGCCCTGGCGCACGCCGAGAACCTTGATATCCCGGTGATCGCCTTCCCCCGGCAGCCTGCGCAGGGTCCGGTGCCACATCACGATGGCGTCGCGCAGTTCCGGATCGGTATGATCCGCCAGATGCACTATATAGTTCCTCGTGCAGACGGCGTTGTAGATGATATCCTCCGGGTATTTGGGCGAAAGCTTTTCGGGGTCGCCAAAAAAGATGCCCGCTTCGCTCCAAAGCCCCAGCTGGCACATATAAAGATCCGGATGTGTCGCGATCCGTGGGTCCACATGGGTCTGCCGCGTCGGGTGCAGACGCCCGTCTTCACCGCGGGCAAGCCCCAGCGCCTCGTTGATATCCGAGGTGTGTTCGTTGATGACCCCGAATTCCGTGACGGTATTGATTTCGTAGCCTTGCTCCATCAGGAAAGTGACCATGGAGCGCCCGGCAAGGCGAGATACATATACTTTCTTCATGAGTATATTATAGAATCATCGGGCGGCCTTTGCAAATCTGTGCTATACTGTTCCCATGGTTAAATTAGGCAACAGCTGGGACGAGGTCCTGGCGGGAGAATTCGAAAAAGAATATTATCTGAAACTCCGGGAGTTTCTGAAGACGGAATACAGTTCATACCGGGTGTATCCGCCCATGGAACACATCTTCCGGGCGCTGAAGGAGACGCCTTACGACAAGGTCAAGGCTGTGATCATCGGGCAGGATCCGTATCATGAGCCGGGGCAGGCTCAGGGGCTGTGTTTTTCTGTGCCTGAAGGAGTGAAACAGCCGCCGTCGCTGGTGAACATCTTCAAAGAGATGCAGGCGGATCTGGGCGTCAGGCCGCCGTCCCACGGGAACCTGCTGACCTGGGCCCATCAGGGCGTGCTGCTGCTCAACGCCGTGCTCACGGTGCGCGAGCATGAAGCCAATTCCCACAAGAACAAAGGCTGGGAGCAATTCACAGACCGGGTCATCAGTCTGCTCAACGACAGGGAAGACCCCGTCGTATTCATTCTCTGGGGCGCCAACGCGAAAGCAAAGGCATCCCTGATCACAAATGAACGGCACTGCATCATCACAGGGGCGCATCCGAGCCCGCTGTCCGCCCACAACGGATTCTGGGGCGGAAAGTACTTTTCCAGGGCCAACGAGTTTCTGGAAGAACGGGGGTACGAGCCGATCAACTGGAGGATCACCGGGTAATGAAACTGCTTGCGCTCTACTGGAGTTTTTTGATCATCGGGTATATCATTGCATGGAGATCGGCGAAAAAGGGAAAGACCTTCGCCGGGCTTGCGAAAGCCATGATGGTGACCGTGTACGGGCTTTGTCTGATCATGGGCCTTCGGATGGGAGCCAATGAGCAGGTCATCGAGAATCTGGGGACGATCGGCCTCATGTCCCTTGTGATCACCATCTGCTGCATCGCCGGCAGCCTCGGCGCGATCTTCCTGATGCGGAAGATCTTCGGCATGGACCGGAAAGGCCGTTTCATTGCCGATCTGGCTGCGGCAGAAGCAAAGGCAGGAGATGAAACCTTGGCAGGCGGAACGGATTCAGAAGGAACTGATCGGCCTGACCAGTCAGAAGAGCAGGGCAGCATGGATCTGAAGAGCACGTTCATGATCCTGGGGATCGTTGCTGCAGGCATGCTCGTCGGGGCCTTCTTCATACTGCGGCAAACGCCGGAGATCCTGCAGCTGTTCGACGTGGCATCCAATGACGCCCTGATCGTGCTGCTTTGCATTCTCATGTTCTTTGTGGGACTGGATCTGGGCGGATCAGAGGAAGTGATCCGGAGCATCCGGCGGGCAGGATTCCGCGTGCTGGTGTTCCCGTTCGCAACGATGATCGGGACCATGGTCGCAGGCGTCGCAGTATGCCTGCTTATGGGACTCACGTTGAAAGAGGGTTCCGCCATCTGCGTCGGATTCGGCTGGTACTCCTACGCGCCGATCGTGATCGCCAGCGCCGGGCAGCAGTACATGATCGCCAGCGCCATATCGTTCATGCACAACGTCATCCGGGAAGTGACAGGCATCATCTTCATCCCGCTGGTGGCAAAGAAGATCGGCTATCTGGAATCCACAGGGGTGCCGGGCATTGCGGCCATGGACGTGTGCCTGCCCATCGTGGAACGGTCGTGCGGCCCCAACCTCGTCGTGTATGCTTTTGCAACAGGCGTTATCATGTGTATCGTAACATCCCTGGGCGTACCGCTCATCATGGGAGTTTAGAATAATATTAATAAGAAAAGAGGACATAAAGTGACAGACAAACAAGGACAGAACATCATCAATATCGCAGTGATCGCCCACGTCGATGCGGGCAAATCCACCCTAGTGGACGCGTTTCTCAATCAGAGCGGCGTGTTCCGGGAGAACCAGCAGGTGGTGGACTGCGTCATGGACAGCGACGACATAGAACGGGAGCGGGGCATCACCATCTACTCGAAGAACTGCTCCGTCATGTACGGGAACACGAAGATCAACATCGTCGACACGCCTGGGCACGCGGATTTCAGCTCGGAGGTCGAGCGCATCATGCGTACCGTGGATACGGTGATTTTGCTCGTGGATTCCAGTGAAGGACCTATGCCGCAGACACGGTTCGTGCTCAAGAAATCACTGGAGCAGGGAATCGTGCCGATCCTGCTGATCAACAAGATCGATAAGAAGGACGCCCGGATCGATGAAGTCGTCGACGAGGTCTATGAACTCTTCATGGATCTGGAGGCAAGCGACGCGCAGCTGGACTTCCCGATCCTCTACGGCATCGCCCGTCAGGG
>CAMOXP010000130.1 GCA_946629205.1 uncultured Bacillota bacterium | reverse complement strand
TACGCCAGTTTGTTTACAAAGAGATAATTGTTCTCCTGCAGCGTATCCAGCATGGATGATTCCTTGACAATCGTCGGTTTGATCACCGCCGTGACCGCAAGCACGATGACGACAGCGATGATAATGTCTTTGATCAGATCCTTGATAAAACTTGATTTTCCGGATTTTTCATTACTCATTATGTGTCTTTCCTTTTAGTTTCTCCCATGCCCTTTCGAATCCGGCGGGCAGCGGAGCCTGTATTTCTTTATTCTTGAGGTCCTGCAGGACCGTAAATTCTTCCGGTATGTCTCCGAAGACAAGTCTTCCTGCATGAAGCAGCTGCGTGGTCACGCCGTACCGTTTCAGTCGCTCATTCGCAGCGCGCCCTGCTTTTGTCACGGCGTACTTGGAATCCCCTGCCAGCGGGAAGCCTTTGCTTGCCAAATGCACTCTGATCTGATGCGTGCGTCCGGTGACCAGTTTGACTTCGGCGAGTGTGAACCGTCTGTCCGCGCTGTGGGCAAGCGGTCTGACCTCGGAATGCGCTGACTGTCCTGACTCAGAAACGCGCACTCTGTTTGTCCTTTCGTCTTTCAACAGACTGCCGGTAATCGTCATCTCTTTCATCAGATCACCGATCACGATCGTCTGATAGTATTTTGAAACATGATCTCTGTCCCGGATCAGCTTCGTCAGTTGCCGGAGGCCTTCTGCAGTCTTACCGAAGATGACCAGTCCTGTTGTGTTCCGGTCCAGCCGGTTCACCGGCGAGGGTGTAAATGACTTCTCTCTGGAAGGATCATACTCTCTCTGATCCTGCAGGTACCCGCACACTTGATTCATCAGGGTGTTCTTCTTCTCGTGGGAATCGCCGTGTGTCAGCAGACCCCATGGCTTGCAGACAATAAGAACGTTATCGTCTTCGTAGGCGATCGTGAACTGCCGTTTCGCTCTGTGCTTTCCCGGATCCCGGGTCAGTTCCTTCAGCCTGTCTTCGTCAATATAAAGACTGAGCACATCGCCCTCTTTCAGGACCGTGTCCTCCTTAGCGCGTTTGCCGTTGATTTTGAGGTCTTTGCGTATGATCTTGTAAACAGCTGACAGACTTGCTTTCTTCAGATACTTTCTGAGAAACCTGTCCAGCCGCTGACCTGCGTCATTGGAACCGATTTCGACTTTGATCATTATCCGTTTCTGCTACCCCTCCCGTCGCGTTATTATACATAATATTGAGCGCTATTACAAGTTGAACCGCACACATTACAAGTTGAACGGTACTATATTTTGTGGTATTGTATACATGGCAGCTTAGACATACACAAAGGATTCAACTGGATTCATAACAATTCATAATAAAATGAAAGATTTTTTCTACAAAAACAATGATATCATCGTCGTTCTGATCATTCTGATCGCAGCCGGATTCCTGATCTACAACCGGATCGGCATCATCATGGACTACCCGGCCAAGCTCGCGGAGCAGCAGCAGGCAAAGGCGCAGGCGGCACAGCAGATCGAGGAAGGCGAAACGTTAGAGGAAACCGAAGACGTCAATGCAACTGACACAAATCAGTAATCAACATACAAGGAGGAATTAATATGGCATTAGTAACAACTACTGAAATGTTTGAAAAAGCTTATAACGGCGGTTATGCTATTGGTGCGTTCAATGTCAACAACATGGAAATCGTGCAGGGCATAACGGAAGCAGCCGGCGAGCTTAACAGCCCGGTAATCCTGCAGGTTTCAAAGGGCGCCCGCGCGTATGCAAATCACACGTATCTCGTGAAGCTGGTCGAGGCGGCAGTTATAGAAAACCCTGACATTCCTATGGCCCTTCATCTCGACCACGGTGACAGTTTCGAAACATGCAAATCCTGCATCGACGGCGGTTTCACTTCCGTCATGATCGACTGCTCTTCCATGCCTTTTGAAGAAAACATCAAAATCACCAAACAGGTCGTTGATTACGCGCACGATCACGGCGTAGTAGTCGAGGCTGAACTTGGAACTCTGGCAGGCGTCGAAGACGAAGTAAATGTCGAGGCAGGCAAAGAAAGCTACACGCATCCGGATGAGGTCGAGGAGTTTGTGACAAGAACTGGCTGCGACTCTCTGGCAATTGCAATCGGAACATCACACGGTGCATACAAGTTCAAGGCTTCACAGTGCACCCGCAACGAGGAAGGTATTCTGGTACCGCCACCACTTCGCTTTGATATTCTTGAGGAATGCATCAAGAGACTCCCGGGCTTCCCGATCGTACTCCACGGTTCATCATCCGTACCGCAGGAATTCGTGAAAATCGTAAACCAGTATGGAGGCAACATGCCTGACGCTATCGGCATTCCGGAAGAACAGCTTCGCCACGCCGCAGAACTGGCCGTTTGCAAAATCAACATTGACTCAGATATCAGACTTGCAATGACAGCCACGATCCGTAAGTATATGGCTGAGCATCCTGATCACTTCGATCCTCGCCAGTATCTCAAACCTGCACGTCAGGCAGTCAAGGACATCGTCGCTCACAAGATCAAGAACGTTCTCGGATCAGTCGATAAGGCGTAATTAGACGGACAATGCCCGATGCGTCTTCCGCAGAGGCAGTAAAATAAACTGTGACGGCTGTTGTCACCGGCGCTTTCCGCAGGAGCAGCTGCAATCACATACGAAATGAATAAAGAGAATAGAAAAATCCCAGACATGTTTGAGCGGTTTACCGCGAGTTTGTCTGGGATTCTATTCTCTATGAATGAGTATATGTGATTGCCTGCGGCGAGGACTTGGCCCGTGACAATGGCCGTCAACAGTTTATTTTGCGTCGTTGATCATCTTCTTCTTGAGATCCCACAGCTTATCCGACAGGTCTACATAGTAGGTCTGCGGGTTCTCGAAACGTTTCATCTCGTCCCACATCAGATCCATCTGCTCTGCGCAGTACTTCTTGATTTCCTTGATGTCAGGGCTCTCATAGACTTTCTTACCGCCGTCGAAGATGCGTTCACGCAGGTGTTTGGCGTAGAAGTTCGTGATGGTTTTCTTCTTCCAGGTCGCGTTCGGATCGAAGATCACGATGGAATCGCCGGATGGTGCTTCCTCTTCATCCAGTGCGATGATATCCGCCAGCATCCTGTTGGTGTCTTTGTCGAAGAGTCTCCAGATCGTCTTGAATCCCGGGTTGGTGATCTTCTCGACGTTTTCGCTGATCTTGATCTTCGGGATCATCTTCCCTTCTGTCTCCAGTGCAGCCAGCTTGTAAACGCCGCCGAATACCGGTTCAGACTTGGATGTGATCAGACGCTCGCCGACGCCGAAGGAATCGATGTATGCGCCTTCATCGAGAACATCTCTGATGATGTACTCATCCAGGGAGTTGGAGATGACAATTTTGCATTCTTCCAGTCCTGCGTCATCCAGCATTTTACGCGCCTTCTTAGTCAGGAAGGAAATGTCGCCGCTGTCGATTCTGATTCCTTTGTTCGGCGGATCCAGTTCCTTGAACACTTTGATTGCTGCCGGAACGCCGGATTTGAGAACGTTATAGGTATCGACCAGCAGAGTCGCGTTTGTCGGATAGATTTCAGTGTATTTTTTGAATGCCTCGTATTCGTTGTCGAACATCTGCACCCAGCTGTGTGCCATTGTTCCGAGCGCCGGAGTCCCAAACGTTTCATCCGCGATCGTGCACGCTGTTCCCGCGCAGCCGCCGATATAGGACGCTCTTGCTCCGTAGATGGCTGCTGTCGTACTGTGGGAACGTCGGGTACCGAATTCCATGATTGGTCTGCCCTTAGCCGCACGTACGATCCTGCTTGCCTTTGTCGCGATCAGGCTCTGGTGGTTGACCAGCAGCAAGATCATGGTTTCCACGAACTGCGCCTGCATCACAGGACCTCTGACCGTGATCAGCGGCTCATATGGGAATATAGGCGTTCCTTCCGGTACAGCCCAGACATCACAGGTGAACTCAAAGTTCTTGAGATAATCAAGGAATTTCTCGCTGAAGATTCCTTTTCCTCTCAGATACTCAATATCCTCATCTGTAAACTCCAGATTGTCCAGATATTCGATGACCTGCTCCAGTCCTGCCATGATCGCGTATCCGCCGTCATCAGGGATCTTGCGGAAGAACATATCGAAGTATGCGATATCATCCTTCAT